>CAZZGU010000035.1:763-7167 GCA_964653755.1 uncultured Nigerium sp.
ACCCGGCCGCCTGTTCGACGGCGCCGGAAGAGGCGTGCCGGATCACGAAGCAATCGACGCCCATGGCGTCCAGCGTGAGCATGGTGTCGCGATGGGATTCTCCCTTGCTCACCGAGGAACCCTTGCCGGAGATGTTGATGGTGTCGGCGGACATCCACTTGCCGGCGATCTCGAACGAGGTGCGGGTGCGCGTGGAGTCCTCGAAGAAGGCGTTGATGATCGTCCGGCCGCGCAGCGTCGGGATCTTCTTGATGGTCCGCTGCTGGACCTCGCGCATTTCCTCGGCCACGTCGAGGATCGAGGTCGCCTCGGCGAGACTCAGGTCGGCGGCGCTCAGCAGGTGACGCATCAGGACTCCCGGGGCTTGGCGATGGTCACCTGGTCGACGCCGTCGATCTCGACGAGCTGCACGGTGACGTGCTCGTCGGAGCGGGTCGGAAGGTCCTTGCCGACGTGGTCGGCCTGGATGGGCAACTCCCGGTGGCCGCGGTCGATGAGGACGGCCAGCCGGATGCTGCGGGGGCGGCCGAGGTCCTTCAAGGCGTCCAGGGCGGCCGCGACCGTGCGGCCGGAGTTGAGCACATCATCGACGAGGACGACGACCTGGTCGTCGACCGAGCCGCCCGGGATGCGGGTGCGGCCCACGGCCCGGGTCGGGTTCTTGCGCAGGTCGTCGCGGTACATCGTGATGTCGAGTTCGCCCGTCGGAACGGGCCGGCCTTCGGCGGACTCGATCAGGCTCTGGAGGCGGCGCGCCAGCGGAACGCCCCGGGTGGGGATCCCCAGCAGGACGAGGCGGTCGGTGCCGCGGTTGGCCTCGAGGACCTGGTGTGCGATCCGGGTGAGGGCCCGGGTCATGTCGTTGCCATCCCAGACGACGCGCGCGTCGCCCGCCTCCGCTTGGGTCACGCAGTGCTCCTTGCCGCTCGCAGATCACCGGGCGTCTCGCCAGGGGCTCTTCGAGCGCTCAATGTAGCGCAGGTTTCGGTTAGGCTTCTGGGCATGTCAATCCTCAGTGCGCTCGTCGGCCTGGAGACGCTTCCGGGGTTTCCCGAGGCCTACTCGCCTGGCCTCATGGACATTCTCATCCTGACCGTCGGGATCCCGACCGCCCTGGCGGCCGTGATCTTCGTCATGGGCATGGGACCGCACTGGTTCCGCCAGTCCCGCGGCCACAAGGGGGAGCTGGAAACTCACTCGTAGCGGGTGGTCCACGGATCGGTGTTGATCCGCGAGACCCTCGTGTCCAGCCGCAGTCCCGCGCGGGAGGCCCGCGCGATCACGATGCTCTCGGCCTCCGGGAGCCACGTCCACTCCGCCGCCCAGTGGCTGATGTCCACCAGGGCAGGCGCGTCCTTCCACAGCAGGAATTCCCCTGCGGGATGGTGACGCAGGTCCGAGGTGACGTAGAGGTCCACGTGGGCCGCGCGGGCGGCGTCCAGGAACGAATCGCCCGAGCCTCCCATCACGGCCACCGTGCGCACCGCCCGGTCGGGGTCGCCGCCGAGCCGGACGCCGCCCGCCACCCTGGGAAGCGCCTGCGCGAGGCGGGCCGCGACCTCCCCCGCGGTGAGCGGTTCTGGCAGATCACCGACTCGACCCAGCCCGCGCGTTGAGGGGATCTGCGCCAGTTCGATCACGTCGAACGCGGGCGTCTCGTAGGGGTGCGCGGCGAGCAGCGCGGCGACCACGCGTCTGCGGCTGCCGCGCGGGGACACCATCTCGACGCGGACCTCGGGAGTGAGCGTGAGCTGACCGCGCGTCCCGATGAAGGGGTCCGCGCCGTCCAGCGGACGGAACCGCCCGGTGCCCTCGCTGGTGAACGCGCAGCCGTCGTAGTCGCCGATCGCCCCCGCGCCAGCGGCGGTGAGGGCACCGATGACCGATTCGAGGTGGTCCGGGGGCACGAAGGTGACGACCTTGTCGAGCGGGTCGCCGGGCGCCTCCTGCAACGGTCGCGTGCCCGTCAGACCCAGCACGGACGCCAGCGCGTCCGACACGCCCGGGGAGGCGGCGTCCGCGTTGGTGTGCGCGGTGAACAGTGCGATCCCGGACTCGATCAGCGCCGTCACCAGCCGGCCCTTGGGTTCGTCGCGGCGCACGGCGTGCACGCCCCGCAGGAGCAGCGGGTGGTGGGTCACCAGCAGTTGGGCGCCCCAGGCGCGCGCCTCGTCGATGACGGCGTCCGTGACGTCGACGGCGAACAGGATGCGGTGGACGCGGGCGTCCGGGTCACCGACGGCCAGCCCCACGCGGTCCCAGGCCTCGGCGAGTGCGGGCGGGAAGGCGTCCTCGAGCCAACCGGTGACGGTCCGCACTGTGGGGGTCAGGGAGGTGGGGGTCATGGCCGGTTGGCCTCCTGGTTCTGCAGGGCCCGGACGGCGTCGTCGCGACGCTCGGCCACGATGCGGGCCACGGACTCCGGCGCCTCGAAGGTCGCCAGGAACGCATCGAGACGGTCGAGGAACGCCTGGTCAGCCAGCGGCCGCGGGAACAGGAGCGAGAGCACGTGCTGGCGGATCGTCGTGCTGCGTTCCCCCCAGCCGTCACGCTGCTCGGCGATCGCCCGGACCACGTCCAGGTAGCGGTCGGCATACGGCGCCAGCACCTCGTCGGCGTCGAACTGCCAGAACTGGGCGCACACCTGGGCGTGGGTCTCGTTGGGGGTGTCGGGCGCCATCGCCAGCGCCCATGCTGCCTCCTTGGCCTCGGACGCCCGGCGCGCGGCCCGCGCGCCGGCGGACTTCTCGGCGCCCGCTGCGGTGGCGTCGCGCCGGAGTTCCGCGGCGATCTCCTCGTCGTCGACCGCCCCCACGCGGGCGAGGTCGGTGAGGAGCCGCCAGCGCAGGTCGGTGTCGACCGCCAGCCCCTCGGGCACCTCTTCGCCGGCCAGCCAGGCAAGCAGGAGCGCGGCGCCGGCCTCGTCCGTGATGGACCCCGAGAGGGCCCGCGCGAGCGCGAGTTGGTGGTCCGAGCCGGGCGCGGAATCACGCAGGAGGCGGGCCAGCCCTCCGGTGAAGCGGTCGGCGAGCCCACGGCGTCCGTCGCGTGCGGAGTAGAGGTCGATCGCCGTGCGCGCCTGGCCGAGCAGGGCCGCCACGGCGGTCAGGTCGGTCTCGACCCCCACTCCGCGCAGCACGAGCTCGACGTAGTCGGAGACCTTCATCTCGCCATCGCGGCACAGGTCCCAGGTGGCCCCCCAGCACAGGGCGCGCGCCAGGGAGGAGTCGAGCCGGTGGACGTTCCCGACCAGCGTGGCCAGCGAGCGCGGGTCGAGCCGGATCTTGGCGTAGGAGAGGTCGTCGTCGTTGAGGAGTACGACGTCGGGACGCGTCCTCCCGACGATCTCCGGCACGTCGGTGGCGGGGCCGTCGATGTCGAACTCGAAGCGCTCGGTGCGGGTGAGGCGGTCGTCGACGAGGTTGTAGAACCCGACGGCGATGCGGTGGCGGCGCAGCGTGGGCCAGCGCTCGGGGGCGGTCTGACGGACCGCGAACCGGGTGAACGTCTCGCCGTCGGTCTCGGTCTCGGCGGCGAGCGTGTTCACGCCCGCGGTCTGGAGCCACTGGGTGGTGAAGAAGGACAGGTCGCGGCCGGACGCCTCCTCCAGTGCGGCGAGCAGGTCGGACAACTGTGTGTTGCCCCAGGCGTGTCGGGCGAAGTAGGTCCGGACGCCGGCGAGAAAGTCGTCGCGGCCCACGAACGCCACGAGTTGACGCAGGGAGGAGGCCCCCTTGGCGTACGTGATTCCGTCGAAGTTGAGCTCGACGGCTTCGAGGTCGACCATGTCGGCGGCGATGGGGTGCGTCGACGGGAGCTGGTCCTGACGGTACGCCCACGTCTTGCGGCTGTTGCAGAAGGTCGCCCAGGGGTCCGGGCGGTCGCCGAACCTGTCCCGGATCTCCTCCTGGGCGAAGTGGGAGGCCCACTCGGCGAACGACTCATTGAGCCAGAGGTCGTCCCACCAGGTCATCGTCACGAGGTCGCCGAACCACATGTGCGCCATCTCGTGCAGGATCGTGTTGTCACGCCCCTCGTAGGCGGCCGTCGTCTGCCGGCTGCGGAAGATGTACTCGTCGCGGTACGTCACGCAGCCGGCGTTCTCCATGGCACCGAAGTTGAATTCCGGCACGAAGACCTGTGCGTAGTCGGCGAACGGGTAGCTGAGGCCGAAGTGGTGCTGGAACACGTCGAAGCCACGCTTGGTGGTGGTGAAGATCCGCTCGGCATCCAGGTGCTGGGCGAGCGACTGGCGCACCGACACCGACAGCGGGATCTCGGCGCCGTCGGCGCGATGGTGACGGTCGGTGACCGTGTGGAACTCCCCGGCGCACAAAGCGCTGATGTAGGTCGGGATCGGCGGCGTTGGCGCGAACTCCCAGCGGGCGAAGCCGTCGCCGTTCGGTGTCGGAGTCACGGCGGGGGAGTTCGACAGCACGGTCCAGGAGTCCGGCGCAACGACCGAGAGCTGGGAGGTCGCCTTGAGGTCGGGCTGCTCGAAGGTGCAGTACATCCGGCGGGCGTCCGCGACCTCGAACTGGCTGTAGAGGTACATCCGGTCGTCGGCGGGGTCGACGAAGCGGTGCAGGCCCTCCCCGGTGCGGCTGAAGCGCATGACCGACGTCACGGTCAGCACGTGCTCCCCACCCGTGGCTGCCAGGTGCAGGTGCTCCCCGTCGTGGGCGTCGGTGGGCAGGGGCTCGCCGTCAAGTGCGGCCGTCAGGACGCGGGCTGCGATCAGGTTGGCCGCTGTCGGACCTCCCGTGGAGGCGAACCGGACGGTCGTCGTCGAGACGAAGTGGGTCTCCGGGTCCGGCAGGGGCGAGCCGTCGGGGAGGCGTCCGGACAGGTCGACGAGCACGTCGTAGGCGTGGACGCGCAGCTGCCCGGAGCGCGCCCGGGCTTCGGCGCGCGCGATGTTGGCCGCAAACATGGCAGAGCCTCTCGGTCGGGTTCGGGTCCTACCGTACCGAGCGGCCGGGGCCGGCGGCAGCGGCGTCTAGGCTGGCCCGCATGACGCAGGCCGTGGATCTCTGGTTCGACCCGATCTGTCCGTTCGCCTGGATGACCTCGCGGTGGTTGCTCGAGGTGGAGGCGGTGCGGGACGTCCACGTCACGTTCCACCTCATGAGCCTCGCGGTCCTCAACGAGGGTCGGGACCTGCCCGCCGACTACCGCGCCCTGATGGACGAGGCCTGGGCGCCCGCGCGCGTCTGTCTCGCGGTCGAACGCGAGCACGGCGCGGAGGCGTTGCGCTCGTTCTACACGGCCTTGGGGACTCGCCTCCACCCCGGCGAGCAACCCCGGACCCGCGCCACGCTCGAGGCGGCGCTCGCCGACGTGGGGCTCCCGGTCGCGCTGGCGGCGTCCGGCGACACCGACGCCCACGACGACGCGCTGCGCGAGTCCCACCGCGAGGGGATGGAGCCCGTGGGGGATGACGTCGGCACGCCGGTCGTCCGGGTCAACGGGATGTCGCTGTTCGGTCCGGTCATCAGCCCCGCGCCGACCGGGGAGGCCGCCGGGGAGCTGTTCGACGGATTCGCGAAGGTCGTGGCCTACCCGGGCTTCTTCGAGCTCAAGCGCGGCAGGACGGTCGGGCCGATCTTCTGAGCAACGGGCGGCGGTTCAGCGCCGGCGTCCGGCCAGACGCGCGAGCAGGTGGGGGAGCGCGACCTCGGCGTCGGCCAGATCCTGGGGCGTGGGACGGGAGACCTCGCGGGCGCGGGTCGCCCGGTCGGGCGTCACCAGCCCCGAGATGCCGTCGCGCCCGAAGCCCTGGTCGGGATGCCGGTCAGCCATGGCGACAGCGTAGACTCGTCCGTCACGGCGGGCGAGACCAGGGGGTGCGAATGCCTGAAGGGCACGTCATCCACCGGGTGGCCGGGGCCTTGACGGACGCCTTCGGCGGCCGGGTTGTCGCAGTGTCCAGCCCGCAAGGACGCTTCGCGGACGCCGCCGCGCTGCTCGACCAGACGGTGCTGCAGGGGTCCGAGGCGGTCGGCAAGCACCTGCTCGTCGACTTCGACGCCGGACAGTCGGTGTGGATCCATCTGGGTCTGATCGGCCGGCTGCGCCTGGGTGCGGACGGCCCGCCGCCCCAGCCCGCGACCCTGCGCCTGCGCATCGCGGCCGAGGGCCAGGCCGCAGACCTCCGGGGGCCGCAGTGGTGTCGGCTCATCACTCCCGAGGAGCGGGCAGGAGTGCTCGCGGCGTCCGGGCCCGACCCCCTTCGCGCGGACGCCGACCCCGAGCGGGCCTGGCGCCGGGTCCACGGCTCGCGTCGAGCCGTCGGAGGGCTGCTCATGGACCAGGCCGCGTTCGCCGGGGTCGGCAACATCTACCGGGCCGAGGTGCTCTTCCGGCACGCGGTGGACCCGTTGCTCCCGGGCGCACTGCTCCCG
>CAZZGU010000035.1:7177-16275 GCA_964653755.1 uncultured Nigerium sp.
GCTCCCGAGGGAGGTGTTCGACTCGATCTGGGTCGATCTCGTGGCGCTCATGGCCGAGGGCCTGCGGTCGGGGCGCGTCGACACCGTCGACGAGGCGCACACCCCCGAGGCCATGGATCGCCCCGCCCGGGAGGACCGTCACGGCGGCGAGGTGTACGTGTACCGGCGCGCCGACCAGTCGTGCCTGGTCTGCGGGACTCCTGTCGAGCGGTCGGTGCTCGCGGGCCGCAACCTCTACTGGTGCCCGATCTGCCAGCCGGCGGGCGCTCGGGGGACCGTCCGATGACCGGCGGATTCACGCTACGGCCGGAGCGCGAGGGACGCAGGCTGCTCCTCGCCGGGCCTGACGGCCCGGTCGCCGCTCTCGACTTCGGTGTTCCCGGGCCCGTGATCCCCGGGTTCGAGCCGGACGCCGACGAGATACTCCACACGCGGACCCCAGACCTGGACGCCCGTGTGCGGGTCTTCAACGACCTCGGAGCCTGGTCGATTTTCGTGTCGGTGGACAACCTGCTCGACCAGCCCCGCGAGCAGCCGCCCCTCGGGGTGGCCGTCACCGTGTTCGAGGGCTGGGCAGGGTGGTCGTGGACGTCCGACACCCAGGGTTTCATCGCCCTTGCCCCTGGGGTCGGCTCTGGCACGGCGCTGGTGCTGCGGCTGCGGCAGGGGTTTCTCAGGGCGGCTCAGAGCCGTCCGGCCTTCACCGACGAGGTGCGGCAGACGCGGGCGGCCGGGCCGGCACCGCTGCCGCCCGGGTGTGCCGCGTTCCACCTCGCTCTCCCGGGCAGCGCGCTCGGCGCCCACCGGCGGCAACAGGTCGTGCTCCAGCTCGACGTTGTCGAGGGGCTGGACGCCGTGGGCGCCCTGCTGCCCGGCTGGCTGCCCCGGCTCGTGGAGCCGGAGGGGACCGAGATCCAGTTCGTGACGCCGGACCGGGCCGTGGTCCCCGGGCAGGGTGTCGAGGAGGCGACGGTCGGGGCGTCGGCGGTGGTACTGGGCCACGCCGGCCACCGCGAGGTGGCCCTCCACGACGTACGCGGCGTCCAGCGCCTGCGGGTGACCTGGGTGCCCGAGTTGTCGAACTTCCTGGCCGAGCTGGCCGCCGCGTTGACGTCGCGCCGGCCGTCCGCGGTCAGCACGGCGTCGGCCGTCGTCGTGGCCGAGGCGCTCGCGCGGGGGGTAGTCGTCGACGAGGATCCCATCGTCGACTGGCTGGAACGCGAGGACTGGCTCGCCCGGGGCGACCTGCTGGGCATCGCCGTCGCAGTGTTCCTCGCCGCGCACACCGGGGACGCGGCGCTGGCGGCGGACGCCCGAACAGCCCTGGCCTGCCGCGAGGTGGAGCCGGGGTACGGGTTCGTGGCCATGCGGCTCTGGCTCGCCGAGCTGGGACTGACGGGCACGACGTCCGCGCCGGCAGCGGAGCTGCTGGGACGCGAGGCCGCCGACGACCTTGCGCGCCTGGAGTTGGCCGTCCTGGCCTTCCCGGGACCGGTGGCCCTGGGACCCGTCATGGAGGGGTTGGCCAACCGGCTCGGAGCCACTCTGCCCGGCGAACCGGTCGGCATGCCTGCCTCGACGGCGGGTCGGTTGGTCGGCCTGCTGCGGCTGTGCCCGGAGCGCGCTGACCAGAGCGCCTGCGCCTTCGCCACTGCAGAGAAGGCGGCCGGGCTGCTGCTGGCCGACTACGCCGATGGGCTGCACGCAGAGTGGGACGGGCTGGCGTGGCTGCTGCTGGGCGAGTTGGGCATCTGACCGGCGCTGGCCGTAGAATCGAGTGGTTGACCGGGGCGTAGCGTAGTGGCTAGCGCGCCTGCTTTGGGAGCAGGAGATCGCAGGTTCGAGTCCTGTCGCCCCGACCGTTTTCGTCGATCCGCCCAGCTAGGCATCATGCCTCCACGGCGTTCAGGCTGCTGGTTCGAGGGTCACGTGGTACCCGAGGGCTTCGAGTTGGTGGACGTGTTGGCGCTTGACGGCTTCGGTGTTGCGGCGTCGGTCGTGGTGGTCGGCGCCGAGGTCGATGAAGTGGGCGTCGGGGTCTGACAACAGATGCCAGATGACGACCAGCACGCTTCGGCCGATGGCGACCACCGCCCTGCGGGAACCGCGACGGTGGGCGATACGCCGGTAGCGGGAGCCGAGGAACGTGTTGGTCCGGCTGGCGTTCACGGGCGATTTCGCCGAGGGTCGTGTACCGCGACTGGGCGTTGCCCGGCGGGGTCGGTGCCGCCGACTGGTCCCAGACCCGCAACGTGCAGTCGTTCCTGACCCATGCCCGGCAGTCCTCCAACGTGCTGGACCCCGGCACGCTGGTGAGCGTGACGCCGGCGGCCGTCCAGATCAAGGGCACCGACGGCCCCGACTGGGTGGTCGCGTGCGTGCTGTTGGACGTCCGCGCCGCGCTCGCCGAAGAGGCCCGCATGGGGTACGGCACCTGTGAACGCCTGCAAAGGACCGGCGACCGGTGGCTGATCGGTCCCGGCACGCCGCCTACAGCGGCGGCGACCTCGCCGAGAACCCCTGCGTCACCGACGGCACGGACGCCACCGGCAGCGTCCTCGTCGGCACGCGGTGCGTAGGCGTACAGGACCTCGATCGACAGCCTCACCGCCGGGTACTACAGCCGTCTCACCTGGCGTGTGGCCCGGTTCGTCCCGTAGTAGGACTTCGGACGCATGCGGGAAACTGGAGCCAAGTGACTGCCCCCATAGCTGTTGACCGTAGCGTGACCGGCCGGGGAGAAGTGACGATTGCGATGTTTGAGCTACTCTCCCGGGTCAGCATCTTCTGACGCGATCCCTGTCTTGCGTCGGAGGTAGGGCAACACGGTCAGTGGTAGCCGCAGGTCCGCCGACACTTGCTGGACGGTAGTCCGGATGTACGGGAACATCATGAACAGCAGGTTGCCCGCCATGAACTCATCCGCCTGCGCCTGACTGATCGCGCCCCCCTCGAAGGCCAACTCGGCGAGGAGTACGAGGGTGATCCGACCAACCTCGAGTCGTGTCGGGTCGCTCTCAGGGGCTTCGGGTTGGCCCGCGCCGGGACTCTCTGCGAAGTACCGCACGTTGGCGGCGACACGAACAAACATGGTGCCCGCCTCCACGCGGTACGCCATCTCGTCCATCGCGAAATGGACCGCAGTGTCCTCTGCCGGCACATCCGGCGCCTGTGCTTCGATCGAGACGAGCCGCACGTCGCGGATGTCGGTGCGCGCGACCAGCGGCAACTGGTCCAGCTCGATCGGTAGAGGCACGTCAGACGGCACTCGACACCTTCTCGCCACGGCAGACGCGTTGCTTCCGGTATGGCTCCATGTCGATCACTGGCGCAACGCTGGCGCGCCGCCCAGTGGCCGCGAAAGAAAACGCGATCTCTTCGGTCTGGGTCGTGGCCCACGCTTGGCTGAGCATGTCCGGAACCTTGTTCAAGCAGGCATCGATGTGTGCAACGTCGGCCAGGCTCGGCAGGTCCTCCTCCATGTCGATCGACTTCGCCTTCAGTAGCCACTCGGCAACCTCGGCCCAACGCCACACGCGCTGGTGGCCAGCAGTGATGTTGTCGAACTGGGTCGGGAACGGCTTGCGTGTGTCCTTGACCCACTTGCGTACGGCTTCGCGGCTGACGCCGACCCGCTGGGCGATGTCAGACGTGGTGACGAGATCTGGATGAACACGCTTCGCGACGGCGCCCGGGATCCTGGTTGCGAGCTTGCGGGTGGCTTCCAACACCGTGTCTACTACCGACTGGCTGTCCTCGACGTAGACGGTGATGAAGGCTAGACCGTCGACCTCCGAGAAGGTGGCGTTGTTGAACTCCGCGAGGCGATCGTCGAGGGTGTCGTCCTTCAGGTTGAGGTCTGGGACTTGAACGCGCACGACGGTTGTCATCTCAGGTCTCCTTTCGCCAGTCCGGCTGTGGGAAGCACAGCCCCGACACCCAGCACATCGGTTGACAACTGCCAACCTACCGGGTTTCGGTCCTCCAAGGGGAATCGTTCGCTAAGACCGAGATATGAGTTTGCGGTGCGCGTCGCAGCGCGCTCGCAGGCTGCTGGCCCGGGTCCTCTGCTTGGTGACCTCATCGGTCTTGGGCAGCGGGCGCAGGAGTCCGCGCGCGGCGCCGAGTGTCCTGTCCGTGGTGTCCACGATCTGCTCTTGGCCAGAGCTGCCCAGTTCAGCAAGTAGTTCATCGGCCTCGACTGTGAGTCCATCCGCTGCGAGCCAGAGGTCAAGGATTTCGTCCTCGTGAAGGGCTGCGTTATCGACGAGAAGGGCTTGTACGCGGTTGTTGAGGTTGTCGCGTTCGTGCAGGGAGTCGAGCGCATCCAGGAGACGCTCCGACTTGTCGAGCAACTCAGTCGCGCGGGTGAGTGCGTCGATGGTTCCAGGCCCGTGCGGGCAGCGCTTGATCATGAGCTTGTGCTGTTTGGCTACGCTCTCGGCGCCGCGGCCCGTTGCGAAGACCTTGAAGGAGCAATCGCCGCTAGGGCATCGGACCGTGGCACTACCGCTGTGGCTGGTGTGGGTTTCCAACGTCCAGCCATGGCCGCGGGCGATCTTGTACACCTCGCGGTACCAGGGCTTCGGATGGTCCGGCCACGGGTCGGTGGAAGCGTAGAGAACCACGTGCTTCCACCTCCCTCTCCTGGCTGCTCAACATTCTGGCAGAGGGGCGCGACAGCTATTGGACGGCCTCCCGCGGCATGATCGATCGGAAACCGCCGGAGGCGCCTCGGATGCCAGTGACCACGAACACGGTCCCGGACCCGTTAGGAGGGTGAACTTGAAGGAGCCCTGATGCAGCGAGAGCGTGTGCAGGACCAGTACCCCTGGACGTGAGAGATCCCCCTGGCCATCGCTTGCGGGGTCCTCGTCGTCACCGTCGCGGCCTGCCAGTTCGCTCGGTCGTGCGCGAACTGGTTTGTCGGCGCCGGTTGGCTCTGGCCGGCCCCGGACCAGTTGGTGGCCAGCGTCCCGGGCCTGTTGGTCGGGGACGCTTCGGCTGGGCTGGTCGGCGTCCGTCACGCTGTCGACGCGGCCACCCTGTGGGCGTGGCTGATCGCCGTCGGCCTGCTCACGCTCACTGCGCTCACCGTGGCGGGCGTGTGGGCCTGGGGTCGGTGGGGGTCGGGCCGCATGCGTGGGATGGCGTTGGTGACCGAGGCCCACGAAACTCCTCGGTGTTTGACCGGTTGTGGAGGGTGCGGCACGTCGTCCGTCCGGACCTGTATCCGGCCGGCCGGAGGGCCCGTCGATGACCGGCACCCAGACCGTCCAGCCCAGACCCGCCCGGGCCAGGCGCTTCGATCCCGCCCAGGTGGGTTGGCGGATCGGTGTCGGGCATCAGCCGCGGGCGGGGGAGTTGTGGTGTCCGTGGGATAGGACGGCGGGCGTGATCGGTCCGCAGGGTTCGGGCAAGACGCTGGACCTGTTGACCCCGGCGCTGATCGGCGCTCCCGGCGCGGCGCTGGTGACGCTCACCAAGCCCGATGACCTGCTGCTGTCCCTGCCGGAACGTTCCCGGGGCGGCCGGCCGTGTGTGGTGCTGGATCCGTTCGGGTTGGTCCCGGGCCTGCCGGAGTTGGTGTGGGACCCGATCGCCGGCTGCGTGGACCGTCTGGTGGCCGAACGGCGCGCGAAGGCGTTCACGGCGGGCACCATCCAGCGCACGAGCCACGATGCGGGCAACGCGGCCGCCCACTTCTACGCCACCGAGGCGGCGAAGGTCCTGATGGCGTACTTCCACGCGGCGGCGCTCACCGGCAAGACCCTCGACGACGTGCTGGTGTGGGTGGCGAAGCCGTTGTCGACGTCGCAGCCGGAGGAGATCTTGCGCCGGCATCCGCACTCCGATCCGTTGTGGGCCGGTTTGCTGCAGGGCGCCCTGCACGGCGACGAGCGCACGAGCGCGAACACGATCACCACCGTCCAGCAGGCGACGTCGTTGTTCTTCCAGGACGACATCCGGCGCCGGTGTGTGCCGTCGCCGCGGCGTCCGGCCACCCACGTCGCCGAGGTGATCCGCGGGCGGGGGACGTTCTACATGCTGGGCCGGGAGGACCCGTACGCGTCGGCGTCCCCGTTGATGACGGCGGTCGCCGAGCACGTCCTGGACACCGCCCTCCATCAGGCCAACGGCAGCAGGTTCGGGCGCCTGTGCCCGCCGATGCTGGCGTGTCTGGACGAGTTGCCGTCCACCGCGCCGTTGCCGACGTTGCGGACGCGGATGGCGAACGAACGCGCGCTGGGGTTGTCGTTCATCTACGCGGCGCAGACGTTTCGGCAGTTGGCGGCGATCTTCGGCGAGCAGGAGGCCCGCGCCCTGGTGGGGCTCACCAACGTGCTGGTGTGGTTCGGGGGTTCGAAGGACGTGTCGTTCAACCAGGAGGTGTCCGACCTGGTCGGACGCGTGCGCGTGCCCCGGTCGTCGTGGCAGTTGGGCGGCGGACGCGGCCGCACCATTCATTGGGAGGAGATCCCGATCCTGCGGCCGGAGGAGTTGCGCCAGTTGCCGGACAAGCGGGCGCTGGTGATCGCGGAGAACGCGCGGCCGATCATCGCTGAACTGCGGCGCTGCATCGAGGGGGTTCCCGGCGCCGGAACCTCGCGAGAGTTCAAGCCCGCCCCTGCCCGCCCGGGGCTCAGCCCGGCAGGCGCGGCCGCTCAACCTACCTGCGTAGTTCCTGTTGGGTCTGGCGCGACGGCTGGTGCCTGTGTTCCTTCCTGTGTCAGTTCCTCCGGGACCCCGATCACGATGTCGGCGTCGGGGACCGCCAGATCGGCGCGTGGATCGATGCTCTTGCTTCCCGGGAACTTGAGAACCAGATAGGTGCCCAGTGCCTGAGGGTCGGTCATGCCCATCCGCTTGAGGACGGTCGCGATGTCACGTCCGGACAGGAAGACCACCGGGTGCTCATCCTCGCGCACTTCCTGATACGCCTGCTGTGCGATGAAGGCTGTGGTCACGAAGACGCCGAACTCGCGGTGTTTGATGCGGGAGATCAGCCGACTCACCATGCGGACCCCCACGCCTCCGCCGTCGGGGGAGTAGCACTTGGCTTCGAGCGCGAACTGGAGCCGGACCGGATCCTCGTCGGGACCCAGGCGATACTCGCCGACGGCGTCGCGTCCGCCGTCACGACTGGGTCTGGTGACCTCGATCGAGGCGACGTGAGGGTCGGACTGGACCCACATCTCGGCAGCGAAGTTCTCGAATTGCAGCGGGTCCGCGGCGAAGTGCTGGTGCACGGCCCGCACGATCCACATGTCTTCCGGCTTCGGGAGTTGCTCCTCCTTGCTGCGGACGGACACGTTCCGAGGCGCTTCTAGAGCCCGGTAGATCCGCCCCTTGACCCAGACACGCCACTCGGGGGGACAGACAGGGCCGAGTGGATCGCCCGCGAGGATCTCGTCGATCCACGCGCGGGGGACCCGGGGTGTCTTGAGGACCGTGAAGTGCGAGCGGTAGTTCTGGAACCTCAGTTGGCGCGTGGTGCGCCAGATGGCGACCAGTTCTTCATCGCTGGTCAGGCGGGGTGAACCAGGCGCCAGCAGCCCCCGGAACCTGACGTCGCGTCCGCTTACGCGCTCGAACAGGAAGATCGGCGGAACCGTCTGGCGTTCGTTCGCGTCGGCTCGTGATGCCGCGAACATCTGCCTGAGGAGTTCGTTTCCTCCTCGGGGCGTGTCGTGCAAGTCCTTGCCGGGCTTACGGTTGTCGCCGTAGTAGGTGAAGTCGCCCGTCGTCGGCTCGATGTGGTCGGGCCAGTCGACCTCAGTGCCGGAGGTGTACAGCACCACGAGCCGGACGGTCCGCTTGGCCACGCTGCCGTTGAATCGGAAGCCTCCTTGGTTGCCAACCGGCAGCAGTTTCCCGATGGCATCGTCGCCTGCGTTTCCACGCGTGCCGCCCGCGTACACACGGTCAAGCACCAGATCCGCGGTCGCGAGACCTGCGAACGGCACCATCTCCTCCGGCATGAGGCCCATCCTGCCAGGGCGTTTCGCGCCAAGTGAGGTCGTGGGTCGGCTCAACCCAACAAGACGAGAGCCACCAAGGCGCCACCGGCCAACCGTGGTCCGAACGGGAACGCGCTCCGCCGACGACGGCGGCCTGGATGGCGATCGCGGGATGCTTCGTGATGAAAGCGGCGGAGCCCACGGCCGCAGCGACCACTCAGCGATCGAGGACGATCGGACGCCGGAACGCGTCACGTCCGAAGTAGTGGATCGTGCCTGCGAGGGCGAGATACAGGACGGCCTGGGTGGCCCACAGGGCTGGACCCTCGCCCACTCCCAGCAGACCGCCAAGGTAGTTGCCCACGTGGATTCCGCCATGGACGCCGACAGCGGGCCACACCGACTGCAGGCGGACGGCGAGGACCCCGGCCAGGAGCCCGAATGCGCCGGCCTGTGCGACGTAGACCAGACGTTCCAACAGGTTCTGCTGCCCTCCCTGGCTCACCAGGTGCATCAGACCGAACATGCCCGCGGACACCAGCACTGCGAAGGTGGGGCGTTCCCGCAGTGTCTGCAACAGGTAGCCGCGCCACAGCAGTTCTTCGGGGAGGCCCTGAGCGACCAGACCCATGGCGAGCACACTCAACGCTCCGTACACGCTGGGATCGGACGCCGGCCCGTCCCGCAACAGCCCGGTCTGGGCCAGCGTCAGGCCCGCGCCGACCGACACGACCGTGGTCGACACCAGTCCCAGCAGCCACAGCGGGGCGCTGTGGGCCGTGAACACCACCCCAGCCTCCCGCAGAGGACGCCGATCGACGTAGGTCATCAGCAGCCACACCAGCAGCACGCCGGTGGCGGCCGCCCCGAATGACAAGCCCACATTGTAGGTCTGACCTACCCAGGTGGGGATCTCGACGTTCGCGGCCATCAACCCGAACAGGGGTAGGGCGTACACGAACACGGACAGCAGGGGCAACGGCAGGCACACCATGACCAGCAGGACCCGGGCCCACCCGGGCAGCCGCGGTCGCGTGGGCAGGGTCGCGGCGGCGGCGGGCATGCCGGTGCCCATGAGGGGGGTGTTACTCATGCCCGGCACAGTATCGCGGCGGTGTCCACCGCCCTGCGGCGTCC
>CAZZGU010000036.1:0-6619 GCA_964653755.1 uncultured Nigerium sp.
GATGCCGATCTCCGCGCCGAACCCGAACTCCCCGCCGTCGACGAAACGCGACGAGGCGTTCACCAGGACGGCCGCGGCGTCCACCTCGGCCACGAACCGCTCGGCGGCGGCCAGATCCGAGGTCACGATCGTCTCGGAGTGCCCGGTGCTGTGCGCCCGGATGTGGTCGATCGCCGCCGGCAGGTCGTCCACGATCGCGCACGCGAGGTCGAGCGACAGGTACTCCCCGTCGAACTCGTCCCCGCGGGCCGGGACGACGGCGTCGGAGAACGTGCACACGGACGGAGTCCCGTGGACCGTGACGCCGGCGTCCGCGAGCGCCGCGAGGGCCTTCGGCAGGAACGCCGGGGCTGCGTCGGCGTGCACCAGCAGGGTCTCCACGGCGTTGCAGACGCTCGGGCGCTGGGTTTTGGCGTTGATCAGGATGCCCAGGGCCATGGCGTGGTCGGCGGAGGCGTCCACGTAGAGGTGGCAGTTGCCCGTGCCGGTCTCGATGACCGGCACCTTGGCGCCCTCCACCACCGCGTTGATCAACCCGGCGCCGCCCCGCGGGATCAGCACGTCGACCAACCCGCGCGCGGCCATCATCTCGGCGGTCACCTCGTGTCCCCCCTCGACGAGCTGGACGGCCGTGCGCGGCAGCCCCGTCGACGCCAGACCGTGGCCCAGCGCCGAGATGACGGCCCGGTTGGAGTGCAACGCTGAGCTGGAGCCGCGCAGCAGGGCCGCGTTGCCGGACTTGATGGCGATGCCCGCAGCGTCCGCCGTCACGTTGGGCCGGGCCTCGTAGATGATCCCGACGACGCCGAAGGGGACGCGCACCTGCCGCACCTGGACGCCGTTCGGCATCGTCCAGCCGCGCACGACGTCACCGACGGGGTCGGCGAGCCCGGCCAGCTGGCGTAGGCCCGCCACCATGCCGTCGATCCGGGCGGGCGTGAGGCGCAACCGGTCGATCAGCGCCTCCGAGGTGCCGGCCGCGCGGGCTGTCTCGACGTCGCGGTCGTTCGCCGCCAGCACCATCGGCTCGTCCTGGGCCAGCGCGTCCGCCATCGCGTGCAGTGCGGCGTCCTTGGGCGCCCTGGCAAGGGTGGCCAGCACCCGGGAGGCGTCCTGCGCAGCGTGGGCCTGCTCGAGAAAGGTCATGGGCGGCAGGATACCGGCCGGGTCCGGACGGTCCCGCCGTTTCACCGGCGGCGGCTCTTGACGATGAGGGCGTCGCGGTGAACGAGTTCGCGGTCGAAGGCGGCGCCCCGCTCGGCGACGAGGTCGTGCGTGGAACGCCCGATCACCCCGGGCAGGTCATCGGCGTCGTAGTTGACCAGCCCGCGGGCCACGACGACTCCGTCCTCGTCCAGCAGGGCGACGGGGTCGCCCGCGTGGAAGGCGCCCCGGTACCCCACGACTCCGGCGGGCAGGAGGGACGCCTTGCGTTCCACGACCGCCCGGACGGCCCCGGGGTCGAGAACCAGCTCGCCGCGGGGCTTGGAGGCGTAGGCGAGCCACAACAACCGTCGGGCCCGCCGCTTGCCGGTCGGGTGGAAGACCGTGCCGATCCGTTCCCCGGCCAGGGCGGCCGACACCGCGCCCGCGCTGGCCAGGAGCACGGTGACGCCCGCGTTGGAGGCGATGCGCGCGGCCTCGAGCTTCGTCGCCATGCCGCCGGTGCCGACCGCCGCGCCTCGCCGGGACGTGTCGATTTCGAGGTCGTCCACGTCGAAGACGTCATCGATCCGCGTGGCGGACGGGTCGCTGGGATGCGTGGTGTAGAGCGCGTCCACGTCCGAGAGGAGCAGGAGGGCGTCGGCCCCGACGAGGTGGGCCACCAGCGCGGCCAACCGGTCGTTGTCACCGAACCGGATCTCCGAAGTGGCGACCGTGTCGTTCTCGTTGACGATGGGGACGACACCCAGCTCCAGCAGGCGGGTGAAGGTGCGTAGGGCGTTGGCGTAGTGCGAGCGCTTGGTGACGTCGTCCACGGTGAGGAGCACCTGGCCCACCGTGATGCCGTGCCGGCCGAACATCTCGCTGTATCGCTCCACGAGGAGCCCCTGGCCGACGGAGGCGGCTGCCTGCTGGCTCGCCAGGTCGCGGGGGCGCGTCCGCATGCGAAGCGGCGCCATGCCGGCCGCGATCGCGCCCGACGAGACGAGCACGACATCCTTGCCGGCCGCGTGGACCGCCGCGATCGCCTCCACGAGCGTCAACAGATGGTCGGCGTCGAGGTGTCCCCCCCGGTCGGTGAGGGAGGAGGAGCCGACCTTGATGACGATGCGGCGCGCGTCCGCGATCGCTCGGCGCGCTGTCACTGGTCGTCGCCGTCCCCGGCGTCGGGAGCGGAGCCGGCGTCCTCGCCGGCACGCCGGGCGGCGCGGGCGGCGTGGTAAGCAGCGTCCATCTCGCGGCGACGGGCGACCGAGGGTCGCTCGACGTGGAGCCGCTCGTCGTCCCCGCGCCGGGCCAGGAGCTCGGCGCCGCTGGACACCTGTGGGGCGAAGTCGAACACCACGGGATTCTCGCCCGCGCCGATGGCCACGGCGTCGCCCTCGCGGGCGCCCAGAGTGAGCAGCTCGTCCTCGATCCCCAGACGGGTGAAGCGGTCAGCCAGGTAGCCGACGGCCTCGGGGTTGGCGAAGTCGGTCTGCTTGACCCAGCGTTCAGGCTTGGATCCCGTCACGCGCCACACGAACCCGCCCTCGCCGTCGCCCATCCGGTGGATGGAGAACTCGGGCCCGCCCTGGACAGGCGCCGGCTTAAGGACGATGCGGGGCCTCGCGGGCGCCGGAGCATGGCGCCGACGCGCCTCGACGATCTCCGCCATCGCCCAAACCAGGGCCTGGAGCCCGTCACCTGACTTCGTGGAGACAGGGAAGACGCGCAACCCGCGCGACTCGAGGTCGGGCCGGACCATGTCCGCCAGTTCGCGGGCGTCCGGGACGTCGATCTTGTTGAGCACGACGAGGCGCGGGCGGTCCTCCAGCCCCCCGTGCGCCGCCAGCTCCCCCTCGATCGTGGCGAGGTCGGTGAGCGGGTCGCGGCCGGGCTCGTAGGTGGCGCAGTCGATCACGTGCACGATGGCCTGGCAGCGTTCGATGTGCCGCAGGAAGTCGTGCCCGAGCCCCCGGCCCTCCGACGCGCCCTCGATGAGGCCCGGGACGTCGGCCACGGTGTAGGTGGTGTTGCCCGCGACCACCACGCCGAGGTTCGGAACCAGGGTCGTGAACGGATAGTCGGCGATCTTGGGCCGCGCACGGCTGATGGCTGCGATCAGGGACGACTTGCCGGCGCTTGGGAAACCGACGAGCCCCACGTCGGCGAGTACCTTGAGCTCGAGCGTGATCGTGCGGGAATCGCCCTCCTCGCCCAGCAACGCGAAGCCAGGGGCCTTGCGGGTCGACGAGGCGAGCGCCGCGTTGCCGAGCCCACCGCGTCCGCCCGCCGCGACGACAACCTCGGCACCGGGACCCACCAGGTCCGCGAGAACCTCGCCGGAGTCGGCGTCCGTCACCACGGTCCCCTCGGGGACGGAAAGCACCACGTCCTCTCCGTTGGCGCCTGCCCGATTGTCGCCGAGGCCGGGCTGGCCGTTGGCGGCGCGGCGCTGGGACTGCCGGTGGTAGTCGACGAGGGTGGTGAGGCCGGCGTCCGCCCGGACGATCACAGAGCCGCCGTTCCCGCCGTTTCCACCGTCGGGGCCTCCCAGGGGCTTGAACTTCTCGCGGTGGACCGAGGCGCACCCGTGTCCGCCATTTCCCCCGGCGACGCGCAGGGTCGCCTGGTCGACGAACGAAGGTATGGCCATGCAGTGAAGGGTAGCCGTTCGGCGGCGGGAGCCCTTTCAGCGCCCGCGCAGCTGGTCGATCTCGCGGCGCTCCCGCTTGGTGGGTCGGCCCGCGCCGCGGTCCCGGACCGCGATGCGTCCGCCCATCCCGGGGACAGGTTCGGGTTTGGCCGGCGTCTTGTCGAGGTAGGCCTGCTGGGCGACGCCGGCGCCGACGCGCTTGACGAGAGTCGCGTCGACCACCTCCACGATCCGCTCGACGCCGTCGCGCCGGACGCGCACCTCGTCGCCCACCCGGACGGCCTGCGGCGCCTTGCCGGGGGCGTCGTTCACGCGCACGTGGCCGCCACGGCAGCCCGCAGTTGCCTCCGAGCGGGTCTTGTAGAGCCGCACGGACCAAAGCCAGGCATCGAGTCGCGCCATGACCCCATTAAAGGCGGAAAGCCCCGGAAATGCACCGAGGGGCGGACCAGCCGGTCCGCCCCTCGGGGGAGTCAGGTGCCCTACTCGGCCTCGTCGATCGCCACGTTGATGACCCGCCGTCCACGGCGGGTGCCGAACTCGACCTTGCCCGGCCGCAGGGCGAACAGGGTGTCGTCGTCGCCACGGCCGACGCCCTCACCCGGGTGGAAGTGGGTGCCGCGCTGGCGGACGATGATCTCGCCGGCGTTCACGACCTGGCCGCCGAACCGCTTGACGCCGAGCCGTTGCGCGTTCGAGTCCCGACCGTTACGGGACGAAGATGCGCCCTTCTTGTGTGCCATGTCTGCCTCAGCTCTCGATCCCGGTGACCTTGACCCGGGTGTACCGCTGACGGTGCCCCTGGCGCTTCTTGTAGCCGGTCTTGTTCTTGTACTTCAGGATCCGGATCTTGGGACCCTTCGTCTCGGCCAGGACCTCAGCCGTGACGGACGCCTTGTCCAGCTTCTTCGCCTCGGAGGTGACCGCCCCGCCATCAACCAGCATCAACGGGGTGAGGTTCACGGTGGAACCAACCGCGGCGTTGAGCCGGTCAACCTCGAGGACGTCGCCGACGGCGACCTTGTGCTGGCGGCCGCCACTGCGCACGATCGCGTACACGCCTGACCTACTCTCTTCGAACTTGTTCGGGGCCGGTGACCCGGGACGACGACAACGCCAGCCCTCGCAGGCACCGAGGAATGAGGGTACCGGCGACGCCATCACGCGGTCAAACCAACATGCCGCGGACGATGCGCCGGGCATCCGTCCCTCCCCCTCCGGACAGCTACCACGACGCTCGGGCTGGCTGGTAAGTTCCACCCCATCTCGTCCACGGACGAGGACATCATATCCCTATCAGGGAGTGGTCATCACGAACGAGAAGACACCGCCCCGGCGCCCCCGCCTGTCCGACCGCGAGACGGCGCAGCGCATGATCGAGGCAGCTCTGACCCACGTCCACACCCACGGCCTGCAGGTCGGCATCGACCAGCTCGGATACGAGGAACTCATCGTGAGCGCCGGGGTCACCCGGAGCGCCGTCTACCGTCGGTGGCCCAGCAAGGAGGCCTTCCTTGCCGAACTGCTCGTCACCCTCGCCGAACGGCAGGAGTACGGGCTGCACCACTTCTCCGACGACGCAGCGCCCGCCCTCGCACCCATCCTCGGGCCCGACGTGTCGTGGGTCGCGACCCCCCGGGGGCGCCGGAGCGCGCTCGTCCGCCTCGCCCGCGCAGGATCGCAGGCGAACTACGAAAGCACGGCCCGCTCCCAGGAGGACCGCAACAACATCGCGCTGGCGGCCCTTCTCCGGTCGAGCTCCGACGAACTGCGTGCGCGTGCCCTGGACCTGCTCCGGGCGTCCGAGGGCGAGTATGTCGAACGCAGGTCAGCTTTCTACCGGGTCTTCCTCACCATCGTCGGCTACCGCCTCAAGCCGCAGGTCACGATGCGGCAGTTCGTGACGCTCGGGTCGGCCCTCGTGCAGGGCCTGACCCTGCAGGCTGCGGCATCGGCGGAACAGTTCGAGGATCCCGTCCTCGGTGACCCCTTCGGGATCGGCATCAGCGAGGGCTGGACGACCGCGTCGCTGGGCTTCACCGCGCTCATGCTGGAGCTTCTCGAGCCCGACCCGGATTTCGAGCCTGACCAGGCGCGGCTCGGCGCCCTCCTCGCGACGTTGGCCATGCCGTCGGTCGCACGCAACGACTAGCGTTGCCCCATGGACACCGCACTTCAGCAGCGCATCATCGCAGAGCTCGAGGTCATCGACCCGGCCACCTTCGACGCCGGCCTCGAGGCGGAGCGTCGCATCGAATTCCTCGCCGAGTACCTGCGTCGGACGGGTGCCCGCGGCTACGTCCTGGGGATCAGCGGCGGAGTCGACTCCTCGACCGCCGGTCGGCTCACGCAACTCGCGTGTGAGCGCGTCCGCGCCGAGGGTCGGGAAGCGACGTTCGTCGGGATGCGCCTGCCCTACCGCGTCCAGGCAGACGAGGCCGACGCCCAGCGCGCGCTCGCGTTCATCCGGCCCGACGAGGTCATGACCGTCGACATCGGCCCTGCCTCCGATGCGATGTGGGAGGCGTGCCTGGCGGCAGGCATGGAGGTCGTCGCCGCCCGGGACCATTTCGTCAAGGGCAACGTGAAGGCCCGCCAGCGCATGATCGCCCAGTACGCAGTGGCAGGGGCGCGCGGCTTGCTGGTGATCGGAACCGACCAGGCGGCCGAGGCTGTCGTCGGCTTCTACACCAAGTTCGGGGACGGCGCCGCGGACCTGGTCCCGTTGACGGGGCTACCCAAGCGGCGGGTCAAGGCGCTGGCGCGTCATCTGGGCGCGGAGGAGTCACTCGTCGAGAAGGTGCCCACCGCGGACCT
>CAZZGU010000036.1:6629-16124 GCA_964653755.1 uncultured Nigerium sp.
CGAGGATGATCGACCGTTGATCGCGGACGAAGCGGCCCTCGGCGTCCGCTACGACGCCGTCGATGACTACCTCGAAGGACGCCCGGTGTCCCCCGCCGACGAGGCGCAGATCACCGGTTGGTACTTCCGGACCGCCCACAAGCGCGCCCTTCCGGTCACGCCCGGCGCGCCCTGAGCGCTCAGGCGGAGCGCCGGACGTTGTGACGCGACCGAGGGCCGGCCTGGGCCGAGAATCGGGCCGCTCCCCCGCGTCCGCTGCCGCCGTCGACGCGACGAAGCGGCGACGCGGCTTTGGTCCTGGCAGGGGCCGGCGGGGCTACCACCCGGCGGGCCGCCGCCACGGGCGCGTCCTGAGGCGCCACGAGGGCTGCCTGCCGGCCGGCCAGCGCCAGGACCTGCGCGTCCCCGGGGCGTACTGCGGACGGGCGGGCCGTGATCTTGGCCGCGCGCGAGACTGCCTGGAAGTCCTGCCGCTGTTCGGGCAGGACGAGGGTGATCACGTCGCCACCGTGCCCGGCGCGGGCCGTCCGTCCCGAACGGTGCAGGTACGCCTTGTGCTCGGCGGGCGGATCGACGTGCACGACCAGGTCGATCTCGTCCACGTGGATGCCCCGGGCAGCGATGTCGGTGGCGACCATGACCCGCACCTCACCTCCGGTGAAGGCGGCCAGGTTCCGCTCGCGAGCGTTCTGGGAAAGGTTGCCGTGCAGTTCCACAGCGGGGACGCCGTCTGCCGTGAGCTCCCGGGCGAGCTTGCGGGCCTGGTGCTTGGTGCGGGTGAACAGGAGTCGGCGGGTCTCGCCGGCAGCCAGCGTGTGGACGATCTCGCGCTTCTGCGCGGCGTCCCCGATGAGGAACACGTGGTGCGTCATGGCAGTGACCTGCGACACCTCCGGGTCGACGCTGTGACGCAGCGGCCGATGCAGAAAGCGTGCGGCCAGGGTGTCGATACCCTTGTCGAGGGTCGCCGAGAACAACAGCCGTTGTCCGGACGCCGGGGTGGCAGCCAGGATGCGGACGACGCCCGGCAGGAAGCCCAGGTCGGCCATGTGGTCGGCCTCGTCGAGCACGGTCACCGCCACGGCGTCGAGCCGGACGTGGCCCTGACCCATGAGGTCCTCCAGGCGTCCGGGCGTGGCCACGACGATGTCGACGCCTCGGCGCAGTTGCTGGACCTGAGGGTTCTGGTTCACCCCACCGAAGATCGTCATGACGCGCAGTCCCGCGGCGGCTGCCAGCGGCTGGATGGTCGCGAGGATCTGTCCGGCGAGCTCTCGCGTCGGGGCCAGGACGAGGCCGCGGGGGTGCCCCGGACGACTCGTGTCCGCGACGCCCGTGGAGGGCACGAGCCCGGCCAGCCGGGCCACCATGGGCAGCGCGAAGGCCAGCGTCTTGCCCGAACCTGTGCGGCCGCGGCCCAACACGTCCCTGCCCGCGAGGGTGTCGGGCAGGGTGGCCGTCTGAATGGGGAAGGGGGAGGTGATGCCCTGCTGCCGAAGCGTGGCGAGCAGGGGTGCGGGAACGCCCAGCGTTGTGAAGTCGGTCTGGGCGTGATCAGAGTGCGTCAAGGGAAATCATCTTCCGAAGCAGGGTTTCACCACAGCCAGAACCGTTCGCGACTCGAGGTTGTGCACCCGGCGCGTCACGGAGTGTGGTGCGATGTCAGGGCGCGGAGATCGCGTCCTCATGACTAGTATTGCACAGCCGTGCCGCGGGCCTTCAATCTTGTCGGGCAAGGCGGGCCCTCGGCGGCTGTAAGGCAGGCCCTCGGCGGGTGTAAGGCGGGCCCTCGGCGGCTGGGGACCGGCGCGGCTGGGGTCGCGTGCAATTCTTGGGGCGTGGACATTTCGACCCTCTCGCCGGCGGACGCCCTGCGCCTCACTCGACTACGCAGGATGAAGGCGGTCGCCCTCGGACTCCTGGGCGTCGCCGCCGTCGTGTACATCGCCACAGCCAACCTCGACCAGGCGGGCGTTTGGGGCTACGTGAACGCCGGGGCCGAGGCTGCGATGGTGGGCGCTGTCGCGGACTGGTTCGCCGTCACGGCCCTGTTCCGGCATCCGTTGCGCCTCCCGATCCCGCACACAGCGATCATCCCTCGCAAGAAGGACGACCTCGCCGAGAGCCTCCAGGACTTCTTCGCCGACAACTTCCTCACCGAGGAGATCGCGCGTGACCGCGTCCAGGCCGCGCAGGTCGCGCGCCGACTGGGCGCCTGGCTGCGGCAGCCCCAGCACAGCGAGCGCGTGGTCGCGGAAGGTGTGCGCGTGACGCGCGCCCTGCTGGGACGCGTCGAGGATTCCGACGTGCGCCTGTTCGCCGAGGAGGTCGTCCTGCCCCGCCTGAAGCGCGAGCCAATGGCCGACATTGCCGGCGGGCTCCTCCACGCGGTCGTCGAAGACCGGGCCCACAAGGGATTCGTCGACCTCGTGCTCAACGAGATCCACGCGTGGCTCTCGGCCAACCCGCGCCGCTTCACCGCAGTGCTCCACGACCGTGCGCCCAAATGGTCGCCGCAGTTCCTCAACCAGCGGATCGTCTCCTGGACCTACTGGCAGGCTCTGGAGTGGGTGCAGGCCGTGCGGGACGACGCGGAGCACCCCACCAGGCAGGCCCTCGACGACCTCCTCCTGCGCATCGCCCGCGACCTGCAACAGGACTCGGTCATTCAGCAGCGGGCCGAGGCGCTCAAGGTGCGACTCCTGACCCACCCGCAGATCGGGGAAACCGTCACCAGCCTGTGGCGTGGCATCGAGGTGAGTCTGACCTCCGCGATGGACGAGCCGGGCTCGGCCCTGTACACGCGGGGTCGGGAGGCGCTCGAGAAGTTGGGGACCGCGCTCGCCGAGGACCCCTCGACGCGGAGCCGTGTCGACAACGCCGTCGCCGACGCGGTGTCCTTCGCGGTCAGAAGCTACGGGCACGAGCTGTCGTCGGTGGTGAGCCACACGATCAAGCGGTGGGACGGCGAGGAGGCCTCCCGCCGCATCGAACTCCACGTGGGGCGCGACCTCCAGTTCATCCGGATCAACGGCACCGTCGTGGGGGCGCTCGTGGGCCTAATCATCCACGCCCTCAGTCAACTGCTCTAGCAGCGGACGACGACCAGCCGCCCCACACGCCGGCGGTCCCCGCCGGAGACCCTACCCGGAGGTCGAATCGGTTCCCGGCCGGCCCTGGTAGCCCCTGCCCCGACCGCGCCCGTGATCGCGGTCGCCCCCGTCGGCCGGCGCCTGAGAGGCGACGGGGACGTCGTGGACGTGGTAACCGCGGCCCTTGCAGGTCTCGCAGGGGACAGTGAACGCCTCGGCCAGCCCTGTGCCGATCTTCTTGCGCGTCATCTGAACCAGGCCGAGGGAGGTGACTTCGGCGACCTGATGACGGGTCCGATCGCGTCCGAGGCACTCAACGAGACGCCTCAGCAGGAGCTCCCGGTTCGCCGGCAGGACCATGTCGATGAAGTCGATGACGATGATGCCTCCGATGTCGCGGAGGCGAAGCTGGCGGACGATCTCCTCGGCTGCCTCGAGGTTGTTCGAGGTGACCGTGGCCTCAAGGTTGCCCTGGGTGCCGGTGAACTTGCCCGTGTTGACGTCGACGACGGTCATGGCCTCGGTCCGGTCGATGATGAGAGACCCGCCCGAGGGCAGGAACACCTTCCGTTCAAGCGCCTTGGCGACCTGCTCGTGCACGCGGTAATGGTCGAAGAGGTCACCCTGAAGGAGCCGGTCCCAGTGGGTGAGCCGCTCCTTCAAGTGCGGGGCCACGTGGGTGACGTACCCCTCGACCGTCTCGTAGGCGTCCTCGCCGCGGCCGTGACCGTCCACGATGAGGGCGCTGAAGTCCTCGGTGAACAGGTCCCGCACGATCCGCACCGTGAGGTCGGGCTCGGAATAGAGCATCTGGGGCGAGTTGCCCTGCTTGATCCTCTTCTCGATGACCTCCCACTGGGCCTTGAGCCGGTTGACGTCGCGGACGAGTTCCTCTTCGCTCGCGCCCTCGGCAGCCGTACGGACGATGACGCTGGCGTCCCCGCCGACGACGTCGTCCAGGATCTCCTTGAGCCGCTGCCGCTCGTTCTCCGGGAGTTTGCGGGAGATGCCGGACAGCTGCCCACCCGGGCTGTACACGACGTAGCGGCCCGGGATGGAGATGTGCGCCGTGAGCCGGGCGCCCTTGGCGCCGACCGGGTCCTTGGTGACCTGCACGAGCACGGCCTGCCCGGACTTCAACACGTTCTCGACCCGACGATCCGGCCCGGTGACACCGAAGCCGTCCCAGTCCACCTCGCCCGCGTACAGCACTGCGTTGCGTCCCCGCCCGATGTCGATGAAGGCAGCCTCCATCGAGGGCAGGACGTTCTGGACCCGCCCGAGGTAGATGTTCCCGATCATGGACGCCGCACTGTCGCGGTCCACGTAGTGCTCGACCAGGATCCCGTCCTCGAGGACGCCGATCTGCGTGTAGTCGTCGGCCTGGCGGATCAGCATGATCCGCTCCACGGACTCCCGGCGGGCCAGGAACTCCGCCTCGGACAGCACGGGCGCACGGCGGCGTCCGGCGGTGCGGCCCTCGCGGCGACGTTGCCGCTTCGCCTCCATGCGCGTGGAGCCCTCGATCCCGGTGATCTCGTCGGCCGGTGACTTCGCGCGCCTCGGCTCACGGACCTTGACGACCACATCGACCTGGTCGTCGTCGTCCGCTCCCGTCGTGTCCTCGCCCCGGCGGCGCCGGCGGCGCCGGCGGCGCGCGCTTGTCTCGGCGGGGGCTTCAGCGCCTTCCTCGACGACCTCCCCTGCCGCGGTCTCGAGGTCCTCGGCAGCGCCCTCGTCACCCTCGGCCTCGTCCTCGGGTTCGTCACCGTCGGCCCGGTCGTCGAGGCTCCGGCGGCGGCGGCGTCCGCCGCGGCGGCGCCGGCGACGGCGTGGGGAGAGGTCGTCTCCTTCGCCTTCGTCGTCGCCCTCCTCGTCAGCGAAGTCCTCGGTGAGTGCCTCGGACGCCTCCGCCTCGGTGTCGTCGGACGCTGCGGACCCGGGGCGCCCACCGATCACGGCGGCAAGGTCGTCCAAGGCAGCCGTCACCTCGGCGGGGCTGATCGCGCCCTCGAGGGCCGGCTTCTCGCGCTGGGTCTGGTCGGACAGGCGCGAAATGCTTTCCAGGACCGCTTCGACGTCCGTCGCCTCAGGGGGAGCCGCCCGACGCCGGGAGCGACGACGAGCTGGGGTCGTGGGAGGCGCGGGCTCGGATTCCGGCTCGGGCTCCGGTTGCGCCACGGGTTGCGGCTCAGGCTCGGGCTCAGGCTCGGGCTCGGGAGCAGGAGCAGGGGCGGGGGTCTGCGCAATGGTCCTGGGCGGGCCAGCGGGTCGGCTGGCGGCACGCCGACGCCGAACGGGTTCGGGCTCAGGCTCCGGTTCGAGCTCCGGCTCCGGTTCGGGCTCCGGCTCGGGCTCGGGCTGGGGTTCCGGCTCCGGCTCCGGCTCCGGTTCGGGCTCCGGCTGGGGTTCCGGCTCCGGTTCCGGCTGGGGTTCCGGCTGGGACTCCACCTCGGGCTCGGGGGTGACGTCGTCCTCGGAGACCTCGGGGGTGCCCGCGTCGGGGGTGCCCTCATCGGGGGGTAGGGACTCGAGTGTTGATTCAGGTGCACCCGTGGGTGCGTCCGGATCGAGCATGTGCTCTCCTCACGCGACAGCAGAGGCTGTCGGACAGTGGTCGTCGGCCGATCGGAATCGTCCGGCGACGAAGCTTGCGGTGTCGAGGGGCGCCGCGGTCGACAGACATCGTCGCGGCTTCGCTCCTCGGGACGGGGCATTGGGGGTCAAGCCCTGACCTGCGGCCAGTATTCCACACGCTCCCGGGGGGAGCCCAGTCAGTCTTCCCGGCGAGCCTCGAACGGTCCCACGACCCGGCCTCCGACCCACTCCCCCTGACTCAGCCGGGTGAACAGCGGCGGTGCAGCGGCGACAAACCCTTCGTGGAGGCGTCCCAGCGCCTGAAGCACATCGTCCGGCCGCACCAGAGGCGCGTCCTGGCGTGAGACCAACTCGAGTGTCTCGTCGTCCACGACGCGCAACGAGAGAATCGCCCCGCGCGCATCGAAACCGCGCAGCCCGTTCTTCGTCATGCGCTCCACTGCCACCTCGTGGGCGGCCAGGAGGCGCCCCACCGCGGCGGCCAGAACGTCCTCCGGCACTCCGGGGACGGTGAGGCGCCACTCGGACGCCGTGAGACGTTGCGCGAGCGATCCGGGACCCGCCTCGACCACCTCGAGGATGTGCATCCCCTCGGGAAGGGCCGCGTCGAGGGCGAGGCGCACCGCCTCCGCGTCACGCCGCTCGCGTAGTCCGATCTCGAGGTACTCGGCCTCGGTGGCGGCCCCCGTGGGGGATGCGTTGGCGTACGCGATCCTCGGATGGGGATTGAAACCCGACGAGTAGGCCATCGGGACGCCGGCGCGCCGCAACGCCCGCTCGAACGCACGGCTGAAGTCGCGGTGGCTGGCGAACCTCGCCCGCCCCCGCTTCGCATACCGCACCCGCAGGCGCTGCACGGGCGGGGCCTGCTGTTCGGGTTGCCGTCGGCCGTCGCTCACGCCGCGTCACCCTACCCGGGGGGCGGTGGGGCTGGCAGGTTGTCCGGGAGTCCCGTGGGACGGCGTCCGTGCCTGCCCTCGTACCAGCGTGCGTAGGCGGCCACGGCGGTCGGCAGCGTCGCGAAGATGAGCTCTGTGTCGGAGTCGCCGACGAACCCGGCCTTCACCAGGTCGTCGCGCAGGTCCTGCTTGACGCGGGCCATGGCGAACACGACGCCGCGCTCCTGGAGCTTGCGGCGCAACTCGACCAGCGTGTCGACCGCGGTCAGGTCGACCTCGACGTTGGCCTCGGCGTTGAGGACGAACCACTCCACGGGTTGCGGGGTGTGCTCCACGGCCGCCAAGGCGCGCCTGGAGAAATCCCGGGCGTTGGCGAACACCAGCGGCGCGTCGAAGCGGTACACCACGAGTCCCGGCACCTGTGAGGCGGTGGGGTAGTCGTCGACGTCGTGCATTCCAGCGAGCCCGGGGACGTACCCCAGGACGCCGTCGTGCGGGTGGGCGATGCGACGGATGAGGTTGAGGATCGACAGGGTGATCGCCAGCGCAATCCCTGCCAGCACCCCGAGGCCGACCACCGCGGCCGCTGTCGCGAAGGTCAGGACGAGTTCGCTGCGACGGAAGCGCGCGATCCTGCGAATCTCGGCCACGTCGATGAGGCGGGTGGCCGCGTAGATGATGACGCCGCCCAGGGCTGCCAGCGGGAAGGAGCCCAGCACAGGCCCCGCCACGAGCAGCACCGCCACGATCGCAGCCAGGGCCACGAGCGAGTGCAACTGGCTGCGGGAGCCCATGGCGTCGCCCAGCACCGTCCGGCTGCTGCTGGAACTGGACGGGAACCCGTGGAAGAAACCGGTCGCGATGTTCAGCGCCCCGAGCGCCAGCAACTCCTGCGCGGCGTCCACGTCCTCGTTGCGTTTCGAAGCGAACGCGCGCGCGGTGAGAACGCTGTTGGAGTAGCCGACGATCGCGATGCCCAGCGCGTACGGCAGGAGGGCGAGGACGTCCACCCCGACCAACGAAGGCACGGACGGCCGTGGCAGGCCGGAGGGGACCTCCCCCACGATCGCGAGCCCGAGGTCGTCGGCGCCGAGGAGCGCGGTCACCCCGGCCGCGGCGAGCATCACCAGCAGCGGCCCCGGCCACGTGGGCAGGAACAACCGGAAGCAGTAAAGCGCCACCAGAACCCCCGACGCCATGAGGACGGTCGGCAGATGGGCCGAGCCCAGCCCTTCGAGCCAGGACAGCAGTTCCCCGCCCACCCCGTCCCCGGCCACGGCTGTCCGCGTGACCTTGCCCAACTGGCTGACGATCATCAGGACTGCCACGCCGAGGAGGTACCCGACGAGGACGGGTCGCGAGAGCAGGTTCGCGACGAAGCTCAACCGCGCGACCCACCCCACCACGCACACGATCCCCACCGCGATCGCCAGCAGCGCCGCCACCTCGGCGTAGCGCTCCACTCCGACCGCCGAAACCAGCGCACCGACTCCGACCGCCGTCATGAGCGCGGTCGTCGACTCGGGCCCCACCGAGAGCTGCCGCGACGGGCCGACGAGCGCGTACACGACGAGCGGGGCGCACATCGCCCACAGGCCCGCGACCGCTGGAAGTCCGGCGATCTGGGCGTAAGCCATCACTTGCGGGATGAGGTACGCCGCGACGGTCAGACCTGCGAGCACGTCGTGGCGCAGCCAGCCGCGGTCATAGTGCAGCAGCACGTGGACGCCGGGGAGATACCGCGCCCATCGCGCGGCGTCGGTCGAGGAAGCGACCCTGGCCATCTACCCTGAGGTTGCCGGCCGCAGGTGGCGCCCCGTGGGGCCGATCTGGATCTCCGTGCCCAGCCCCGGGCAGACGCCGCAGTCGTTGCAGGGGGCCCACCGGCAGTCGTCCACGCTCACCTCAGCCAGCGCGTCCTGCCAGTCCTCCCAGAGCCAGTCCCGGTCGAGGCCGGCGTCCAGGTGATCCCAGGGCAGCACCTCCGAGACGTCCCGTTCCCGCGTGGTGAACCACGCGAGGTCGACACCCGTCCCGGCGAGCGCCGTCTCGGCGCACTCCACCCAGCGGTCGTAGCTGAAGTACTCGGTCCAGCCGTCGAAGATCCCGCCAGCGCGGTACACGGCCTCGATGACCGCCCCCACCCGGCGGTCGCCGCGGCTCAGCAGGCCCTCGATGGTCCCGGACCGCCCGTCGTGATAACGCAGCCCGATGGCCCGGCTGTACCGACGGTCCGAGCGGATGCGTTCGCGGAGGAGTTGGAGGCGTCGGTCGACGGTGTCGGCCGAGGCCTGGGCAGCCCACTGGAACGGCGTGTGGGGCTTGGGAACGAAACCCCCGATGCTGATGGTGCAGCGGATGTCGCGGCTGCCCGTCACCTGGCGACCGGTCTCCACAACGCGCGCGGCCATGTCAGCGATGCCGAGGACGTCCTCGTCGGTCTCGGTGGGCAACCCGCACATGAAGTACAGCTTCACGCTCCGCCATCCCTGGCCGAAGGCGGTCGCGACCGTGGTGAGCAGGTCGTCCTCGGAGACCATCTTGTTGATGACGCTGCGCATCCGTTCGGATCCGCCCTCGGGGGCGAAGGTCAGCCCGGAGCGGCGGCCGTTGCGGGCGAGCTCGCCCGCAAGATCGATGTTGAACGCGTCCACCCGGGTGCTCGGCAGCGAGAGCGACACGTTCGTGCCTTCGTAGCGGTCCGCCAGCTCGCGGGTGAGAAGCCCTATCTCGCTGTGGTCGGCCGAGCTCAGGCTCAACAGGCCGACCTCCTCCAGACCGGTCGCCGCAAGGCCGCACTCCACCATGGCGCCGATGGTGTCGATGCTGCGCTCGCGGACGGGGCGGGTCACCATGCCCGCCTGGCAGAACCGGCAGCCGCGCGAACAGCCGCGGAAGATCTCCAC
>CAZZGU010000037.1:0-16117 GCA_964653755.1 uncultured Nigerium sp.
GGACGTAAGGCGGGCCCTCGGCGGACGTAAGGCGGGCCCTCGGCGGACGTAAGGCGGGCCCTCGGCGGATCAGGCGTGCAGCATCGCCGAGTTGAGCCACTCCTCCTCGACGCCCAGGCCCTCCACGAGCTCTCGCGCGTGGGGCCGCAGCGCCGCACACTGCGCGTCGACTTCAGTCCGGATCGCCTTCGCGCGGGTGTCGTCGATGCGGTTGCGCTCGAGGAAGAACGCCTTGTTCTCCTCGATCACCGTCAGCGCGTAGAGGTCGCAGATCCTGATGAGGAGCGCCCTGATGTACTCGTCGGGGCAGGCGTAGCTGCCCGCCACGAATGCCTCGAGGACGATCCGGTCCGTGTGGGCGCGCGCGGCTGCGAGCATGTGCTCCTGCATCCGGTTCGTGGCCTCGAACGATTCCTCCTGGGGCACCTTGGCGGCGGCACGCATGCGCTGCGCCAGCGTCTCGACGAGGCGTTGCTCCCGGTACTCGAACATCTGCACGTGCCAGCCCCGGGCCAGCAACTGTTCTCCCTCCGGCTTGCGGTTGGCGCTCGCGATGAGCCGTTCGATCGTCGCGCGCGCGGCCGTCCGCTCCATGAAGGCTCCCCCGACGAGCTTGACCGTGGCCTGCGCGGTGCCGCGCAGGTCCAGGTCGCCCCAGGTCTTGCGGTAGTCGAGCAGCAGCGCCTTGGCCACGAGCTGCAGCAGCACGGTGTTGTCGCCCTCGAAGGTCGCGAACACGTCGACGTCCTGGCGGACGAGGGTGAGCCCGTTCTCGCTGATGTACCCGGCGCCGCCGCAGGCCTCGCGGCACACCTGGATCGTGTCGTTGGCCCACCGGGTGAGGAGGGCCTTGACGCCGGCCGCCCGTGTCTCGAGTTCGCGCGCCGCCGTCGGGTCGGTGCCCCGGCTGGAGTGGACCTTCTCCAGGTGCACCGCGATCTCGTTCATGGCGAAGCCGTAGGCGTAGGCCTTGGCGATGTTGGGCAGGAGCTTGCGCTGGTGGGCCTGGTAGTCGAGCAGCGTGATCTCCTCGCCCAGCCCCGGCCTGCGGAACTGGGTGCGCTCCAGGCTGTACCGGGTCGCGATCGAGAGCGCCTTGCGGGTGGCGGACGCCGCCCCGCCACCCACGCAGATGCGTCCGCGCACCAGGGTGCCGAGCATGGTGAAGAAGCGCGCGTTCTTGCTCTCGATGGACGACACGTAGGAGCCGCTGTCGTCCACGCCGCCGTAGCGGTCCAGCAGGTGCGCCCGCGGCACCCGCACGTGGTCGAAGCTGAGGGTGCCATTGTCGACTCCCAGCAGGCCGCCCTTGTGGCCCTGGTCGCCGATCGTCACCGCGGGCCGGGGCGTGAGGTCGTCGTCGCGGATGCGGACGAGGATCGCGTGGACGCCGTGGGCCTCGCCCGCGACCTCGAGCTGGCCGAAGACGACCGCCCACCGACCGTGCTTCGCGGCGTTGCCGATGTAGGCCTTGGTGGCCGACGGCGTGGGGGAGTGAACCTCGAACTCGTCGGCGTCCGGCACGTAGGTGATCGTGGTCTCGACACTCTGCACGTCGCTGCCGTGGCCGAGTTCGGTCATCGCGTAGCAGCCGGTGATGTCGCAGCTGATCGTCCCGGGCAGGAAGGTCTCGTGGTGCCACCGGGTTCCGAGGTTGACGATGGCCCCGCCGAACAGGCCGTGCTGGACGCCGGACTTGATGGCCAGCGAGAGGTCGCCCATCGCCAGCATCTCGAAGTGGGCCACCGACGCAGCCTGGTCGCCCCGGCCTCCGAACTCGGCGGGGAAGCCGGCGACCGCGTACCCGCGCCGGGCCAGCGACACGAGCTTCTCCAGGGTCCACTCGCGGGCCTCGTCGACACAGAGGTCGGGGTCACGGACGAAGTCGTCGGCGGTGATCGTGTCGCGCCAGCGCTGTTTGAGCTCGTGGAACGGTCCGTCGAGGGCGTCGCGGAGGGCCTGTCCGGTGGGTGTGATCATCGTGGGCTCCCTGTCTCGGTGGCGGGTTCGGTGCGCTGGGTCAGCGGGGCGGTCTGGGCGGCGAAGGCCGGGGCGAAGAGGCGTCCGACGAAGGCGACGATGTCGGCTCGGGGCCGCCGCTTGCCGGTGGTGATCCACTTGTCGGCGACGGCCCAGATGAAGCCGACGATCCCGTGCCCCCACGTGAGGGCGGGCGCGGTGTCGAGCCCCTGGCGGGCCAGCCAGACGCGCAGGGCGTCCGCGACCTCGTCGCCGATGCGCATCGTGATGCCGGCCACCGGGTCGGTGGTCGCGTCCCCGGGGCGCGTCGTGACGAACTGGTAGATCTCCGGATCGCGCTCCACGACCGCCAGGTAGGCGTCCGTGAGCTCCGCGACGAGCGCCCCGGGGTCGGACGCCGCGGCCGACGACAGCGGGACCTCGAGGTTCGCGTGGATGAAGTCGTGGACGGAGCCGACGACGGCCTCGTAGAGCCCGGCCCGGTCGCCGAAGTGGCGGTAGAAGACGGTCTTGGAGGTGCCGGCCTCGGAGGCCAGCTCATCCATGCCCACGCCCGCGCCGTGCTTGCGGATGGCGCGCAGCGTCGATTCGACGAGCTCCCGACGACGGCGGACGTTGTGGTCCTGCCAGCGGGTGGCGCGGCCGTCGGGCGAGGCAGAGGTCATACCTCCGAGGGTATCCGAGACTGACAGTATCTGCTACCGTCGGTCTCATGTAGTTCGGCCGACCCGGAGGAACGTTGATGACCACTCGCCACGCCGTCGTCGTCGGCGGCAACCGCACCCCGTTCGCCCGCGCCGGAGGCCGACTCGCCGACGCCACCAACCAGGACCTGCTCACCGCCGCCCTCGACGGCCTCGTCGCCCGCTTCGGTCTCGCCGGCCGCGAGGTGGGCGAGGTCGTGGCCGGGGCCGTCCTGAAACACACCCGCGACTTCAATCTCACGCGGGAGGCGGTGCTGGGGTCGGCGCTGTCCAACCACACCCCGGCCTGCGACCTGCAGCAGGCCTGCGGCACCGGCCTGGAGGCCGTCGTGTACGTCGCCAACAAGATCCGCCTCGGCCAGGTCGACACGGGGATCGCCGGCGGCGTCGACAGCGCCTCGGACACCCCCGTGGTCGTGAGCGAGGGCCTGCGCCAGGCGCTCCTGCGGGCGCAGCGGGCCAGGACGCTCCCCGAACGCCTCAAGGCGCTGGCCACCGTGCGCGCCCACCATCTCGCGCCCGTGCCCCCGGCCGTGGTCGAGGCCCGCACGGGACTGTCCATGGGCGAGAGCCAGGCCCTGACCACCGCGCGGTGGGGCATCAGTCGCCAGGCCCAGGACGAACTTGCCCTCGCCAGCCACCGCAACCTGGCGAGGGCGTGGGACGCCGGATTCTTCGACGACCTCGTCACGCCCTACCTCGGCGTGACCAGGGACACCGTGCTCCGGGCCGACACGTCGCTGGAGAAGCTCGCGTCGCTCAAGACGGTGTTCGGCGGCGACGAGACCGCCACCATGACGGCAGGCAACTCCACGGCGCTGACCGACGGTGCGGCCGTGGTCCTGCTGGCCGAGGAGCAGTGGGCGCGCGAGCACCACTGGCCGGTGCTCGCCCGCGTGGTGGACGCGCAGGTGGCGGCAGTCGACCACGTGCTCGGCGGAGAGGACCTGCTCCTCGCGCCCGCGCGCGCGCTGCCGGTGCTGCTGCAACGAAACGGGCTCACCCTCGCCGACTTCGACTTCTACGAGTTCCACGAGGCCTTCGCCTCGACCGTCCTCGCCACTCTCGCCGCACTCGAGAAGCAGGGCACAGGGACTGTCGACCGCAGCAGGCTCAACGTGACCGGCAGTTCGCTGGCCGCTGGACACCCGTTCGCAGCGACGGGCGGCCGGATCGTCGCAACATTGGCGAAGCTGCTCGCCGACCGGGGGCCGGGCTCCCGCGGACTGATTTCGATCTGTGCGGCCGGCGGTCAGGGTGTCACGGCGATCCTCGAGGCGGTGTGACCCATGGCCGGCGTCCTGGAGAAGCTCTTCGGCTCCCCGGTCGGGAAGGCTGTCGCCAGGCGCGTCGGCCTCGCCGACCCGCCCACGTTGCGGCGCGGCCGGGTGCGCCCGGCCGGCCCGGTGGTGCTGGCCGACCTGCCCGGCGGCGGGATCGGCCGACAGACCCTGGCCCTGCTCGGCGTCGAACCGGCGCAGCCCGTGGTCGACCTGCCTGACAACGGCACGTACGAGACGCGGCCCGGTGCCCTGCTCGTGGACGCCACCGGCGTCCGGGCGATCGCCGACCTCGAGGGGCTGCGCACGGTGCTGCGCCCCGCGATGCGGGGGCTGGAGGCGTCCGGGCGGGTCATCATCCTGGCCTCGGACGCCGACGCGGTGGAGGGCCTCGAAGCCCGGGCCGTCGCGCAGGCCCTGGACGGCCTCAACCGCACCGTGGGCAAGGAGCTGCGCGGCGGGGCGACCTCGAACCTCATCTACCTGCGCGCCGGGGCCACGGCGGACGACCTGCGTTCGACGCTGACCTTCCTGCTGGAGGGGCGCTCGGCGTTCGTCGACGGCCAGGCCTGGCGCGTGGGTCCCGCCACCCGTGGGGTGAGCGACGCCCAGCCCTTCGCCGGGCGCCTGGTGGTCGTCACGGGCGCCGCACGGGGGATCGGTGCGGAGATCGCGCGGGTGTTCGCCCGCGACGGCGCAACGGTCGTGGCCGTGGACGTGCCCGCCGCCGGGGACGCGCTGGCCCGGGTCGCGAACGAGTTGCGCGGGTCGGCGCTCCAGCTCGACATCACGGCCCCGGACGCCGGCGCCCGCATCGCGGCGCACGTCGTCGGCGTCCACGGCCCGGACACCCGGGTCTGGGCCATCGTGCACAACGCCGGGATCACCCGCGACAAGCTGCTCGCCAACCTTGACGAGGAACGGTGGGCGGCGGTGCTCGAGGTGAACCTCGCGGCGCAGATGCGCATCAACGCCGCCCTCCTGGACCAGACCGTACGGGGGGCCCTCGGCGAGAACGCCCGGATCGTCGGCGTCGCCTCGACCTCCGGGATCGCCGGGAACAAGGGCCAGGCCAACTACGCGGCGTCCAAGGCGGGGGTGGTGGGGTTGACCCGGGCCCTGTCCGCGGAGCTGAGCGGCCGTCCGGTCACGGTCAACGCCGTGGCCCCGGGCTTCATCGAGACCGACATGACCGCGGCGATCCCGTTCGTGCAGCGCGAGGTGTTCCGCCGTGCCAACTCGCTGCAGCAGGGCGGCCTGCCCGTCGACGTCGCCGAGACCATCGCCTACCTCTGCGACCCCGCGTCCGGCGGGGTCGACGGCCAGGTCATCCGGGTGTGCGGGCAGAACCTCGTGGGGGCGTGATGGTCGCGCGCGAGATCCGCGTCCTCGACGCGCTGCCGCCGATGGGTCGGCTCCTCCTCCGGGCCGGGGTTTCCTCGCTGGGCCGCTCGGGTTCGGAGTCAGGGGCCGTGCTGCCCGATCGAAGCGCCCAGGTGCTCGCGCACGCCTCTGACGTCCACCGGTTCGCCGCCTACGCGCGGGTGTGCGGGTTCACGTTGCGGGACCAGGTCCCTCCGACGTGGCTGCACGTCCTGACGTTCCCGCTCCAGACGTACCTCATGGCCGAGCGTGACTTCCCGTTCGCCCTCGCCGGACTCGTCCACGTCAGCAACGACATGACCCTGCACCGTCCGGTCCTCGTGACCGAGAGGCTGCGCCTCGGCGTCCACGCCCGGAACCCGCAGCCACACCGTCGGGGCACGACGTTCGACCTGGTCGGCGAGGCCCATGTGGGCGATGAGCTCGTCTGGTCGGGGACGAGCACCTATCTCGCTCCGGGTGCCGCGCCCCCCGCCGGGGACGCGCAGTCGGCCCCGCGCCCGGACGTCCCGCAGGTGCCCCTCGATCAGCAGTGGCGTCTGCCGGCCGATCTCGGACGCCGGTACGCCGCGGTCTCCGGCGACGTGAACCCGATTCACCTCTCCACGCTGACCTCGCGCCCGTTCGGCTTCGCCCGCCCCCTCGTCCACGGGGCGTGGACGCACGCGCGCGCGCTGGCCGCGCTCGAGGGCGGCCTGGGGGATGCCTACCGCGTCCAGGTGTGGTTCACCAGGCCGATCGCGCTGCCCGCCACCGTCCGGTTCGGGTCGGCCGACGGCGAGGAGGGTCGGCACCTGGCGGTCACGAACATGGTCGGCGACAAGCCCTACCTGGTGGGGGTGCTCACTGCGGCGAGCGCGTGACCCGGAAGACCCGGACCGTGACGTCGACCTCGACGCGCCCCGGATCGACCGCCTCTGGTACCCCGTGGAAGGCGTTGGGGCCCATGGCGATGAGGTCGCGGACCTGCTCCGCGGTCGCGTCCGCGTCGTGGCTGAGCCGCTTGCGCAGCAGGGGTTCGAAGAGGCCGGACGCACTGCGCTCGAGTCGTTCGTCCTTGTCGGGGTCGATGTCGAGCAGGTCGTGACGCTCCCGCAGCGTCGCGAGGTGCCGGGCGTTCGGGGTGACGACGACGAGCAGGCCGCCGTCGCGCAACACCCGCGCGAATTCCGGAAGGTTGCGGGGCGCGAAGACGCAGGCCACGGCGTCCAGGCGACCCGTCCGCAGCGGGAGCCCGCGCCACACGTCGGCCACGACGGACGCCGCCCGCGGGTGGGCGCGCGCTGAACGCCTCGCCGCCGCCACGGAGACGTCGAGCGCGACCCCCCGGGCGGCGGGGTGGGCGTCCAGGATGCGTGCCAGGTAGAAGCCCGTGCCGGCGCCCACCTCGGCGATGGCCCGCGCATGACGGAACCGGGACGCCACGTCCTGCGCGACGGCGTCGAAGAGCCCTGAGCCCAGGACCCGCTCGCGGGCGGCCACCATGTCGGGAGTGTCCGCGTGGACCGGTGGCGGCGCCGCCAGGAGGTTCAGGTAGCCCTGCCGGGCGACGTCGAAGGAGTGCCCGCCGGGGCAGGACGCCGCGCGCTCCGTGAGCGTGAGCGCCCCGCGACACACGGGGCACGCGAGCAGGCCGCGCGCGGCGTCCAGCATGGTGTGTGGAGACCCGGAACGCTACAGCGCCCGCAGGACGCCGCCGTCGACCGGGATCACGCAGCCGCTGAGGTAGGACGCCGCGTCGGAGAGCACGAAGGCGGCCACGCGCCCGAATTCGGCGGGGTCGCCGAGGCGGCGCAGCGGGACGGCTGCGGCCTGCGCGGCGCGTGCCTCGTCGCTGTCGTAGACGTACCGGATGCGTTCGGTGAGGATCGTTCCGGGCATCAGGCCGACGGCGCGCGAACCGGCAGGGCCGAGCTCGTCGGCGAGTTGCTTGACGAGCATCGCGAGCCCGGGGCGCAACCCGTTCGAGATCGCCAGGCCCGGAATCGGCGCCTTGACCGACGTCGAGAGCACGTACGCCAGGGACACCGGGCCCTGGGCGGCGGCGACGACCGCGCGGGTCACGCGCAGGGCGGCGAGGAACACCGACCCGAACGCGGCGGCCCACTGGTCGTCGGAGATGTCGAGGACGCCTCCCTTCGGCGGGCCCCCGACGCTGACGAAGGCGCCGTCAAGGCGGCCGAAGCGCTCCAGGGCCAGGGCGACGGCCCGATCGCCGGTGTCGGCGTCGGCGAGGTCCGCGGGGAGCGCGGCCGCGGCGTCCGCGCCGTAGCCGGACGCCGCGTTCGCCAGCACGTCGGCGCGCCGCGCCACCAGGACGACGCGCGCACCGTCGGCGACCAGCGCGTCCGCGGTCGCGCGTCCGAGCCCGCCGGACGCCGCCGTGACCACGAAGACCTTGTCGGTCAGCCCCAGATCCATGTCACTCCCTACCGGCCGCGGAGCGCCGCTCGGCCTTCTTCTTGTCGCGGACGTCGTTTCGGATCAGCACGACGAGCCCGAACCCTGCGATGGCGGTGAAGGCGAACCACTGGACGGCGTAGGACAGGTGCGGGCCCTCGGTGAGGTCCTGATGCTCCACCGGGATGAACTCGCCGGACTGGGGCGGGTCGATCGTCAGCAGTCCGATGTAGCCGTTCAGGAGATCCTCCCCCATCCACTCCCCGATCCGGTCGGAGTTGATGAGTCGGATCGTGCCCTGATTCGGCACGGTCGCAGTGTCCTTGCCCTGCTCGTTGCGGCGGACATGACCCACGATCGTCACGGTTCCCGACGGCGGCGGCGGCGCAGCCTGGGGGAAATCGGTCCCCTTCGTGCGAGGGACGAAGCCCCTGCTGACGAGCACCGTCGTCCCCTCGCGGGTGCGCAGGGGCGTGACGGCCTCCCAGCCGGTGGCCTGGTCGTTCGACCGGTAGCGGACCAGGAGTTGGTGGGTGGCGTCGAACGTGCCGGTCACCTGCACCCGCTGCCACTGGTCCTGCTCCGTGATGACCCGGTTGAAGACCTGGTCGTACGGCACGACGGGCGCGCTCTCGTGCGCGACCACGGTTGCGTTGCGGTCCCGGCGTTGGTCGAGGCGGTCCAGCTGCCACATCCCGAGGTTGACGAAGGTGGTCGCGAGCGCGGCGACGAACACGGCCAGGAGGACCCAGCGCACCCACAACCTTTTCACGCGGTCGGATCCTCCACCTCGCCGGGCACGATGTGCCCCGTCGTCAGGGCGGGGAGGGTCGTGGGCTCCTCGGATTCCGCGAAGGTCTCGCCGCGCCGGTCGATCGAATTGGCGAGCAGGACGGCCGCGCCGGGCAGCAGCGCCGCCGAGATGAAGAGCATCCAGTTCCAGGGGCTGGGGGCCAGGGCGCCGGCCAGGAAGCACACCGTCCGGATGGCCATGGTGATCAGGTAACGCTTGTTTCGCTGGTCGGCGTCCAGCGACCTGGGGACCCGGGCGCTGGTGATGAGCTCCGGACTTTTCCTTGTCCGTACCGCCATGGGCGTCACTGTACGCCGCGTGGGCGCGGAACCGAAGGCAACCCCATCCCGAGGCAGACCGCTCCACGCTAGGTTACGCAGTGTGAATTCAACGCAATCCTCAACCCCGACGCCGCGCAGCGTTCTTGTGACCGGCGGCAACCGCGGGATCGGTCTGGCCATCGTCGAGCGGTTTGTCGCCGCGGGACACCACGTTGCGTGCGCGACCCGCAGCGGCGAGGCACCCGAAGGCGCCCTCGGCATCGCCTGTGACGTCGCGGACACCGCCCAGGTCGACGCGGCCTTCGCCGAGGCCGAGCGGGCCCACGGGCCCGTCACCGTCGTCGTCGCCAACGCGGGCATCACCAAGGACACCCTCCTCCTGCGCATGACGGACGCCGACTTCGACGCCGTGGTGGACGTCAACCTCAAGGGCGCCTTCCGCGTGGCCAAGCGCGGTGTGAAGTCGATGCTGCGCCAGCGCTTCGGCCGCGTGATCTTCATCGGTTCGGTCGTGGGCATGTACGGCAGCGCCGGTCAGGTGAACTACGCCGCGTCGAAGGCCGGACTCATCGGCATGGCGCGGTCGCTGGCCCGTGAGGTCGGGGGCCGCGGGATCACGGCGAACGTCGTCGCGCCCGGGTTCATCGAGACCGACATGACGGCGGTCCTCAGCGAGGACGTCATCGCCGGCTACAAGACGATGATCCCGGTGGGTCACCTGGGGCGTCCCGCTGACGTGGCGGCCGCGGTCGAGTTCCTGGCGTCGGACGCCGCAGGGTACGTCAGCGGCGCGGTGATTCCCGTCGATGGCGGACTCGGCATGGGTCACTGAGAAGGAGTGGGAACGAACATGGGCATTCTTGAGGGCAAGAGCATCCTGGTCACGGGCGTGACGATGACCACGTCGATCGCGTTCCGGGTCGCCGAGATCGCCGCGCAGGAGGGGGCGACCGTCGTGGTCTCCAACTTCGGCCGGGCGATGTCGATCACGGAGCGCATCGTGAAGCGCCTCGACCCCCCGCCGGCCGTGCTGGAACTGGACGTGACGAACGAGGACCACCTCGCCACGCTGGCCGACCGCCTGCGGGAGGTGGGGATCGAGCGGCTCGACGGCGTCGTCCATTCGGTTGCGTACGCGAACCCCGAGACGGCGTTGGGGGGCAAGTTCCTGACGACGCCGTGGGAGGACGTCGCCCAGGCGCTCCGCGTCTCGGCGTACTCGCTGGTCCCGTTGACGATGGCCTGCAAGCCGCTGTTCGGCGCCACGGCGTCCGTGGTGGGGCTGACGTTCGACGGACGGCTGTCGTGGCCGACCTACGACTGGATGGGCGTGGCCAAGGCCACCCTGGAAGGCACCTCCCGGTACCTGGCCCGCTATCTGGGGCCCGAGGGCGTCCGGTGCAACATCGTCTCCGCGGGGCCGATCGACACCATCGCGAAGAAGGCGATCCCCGGCTCCCACGCCTTCAACGACGTGTGGGGCGACCGTGCGCCCCTGGGCTGGGACACGCACGACACGACGCCGACCGCGCGCGCTGTCGTCGCCCTGCTCTCGGACTGGTTCCTCTTCACGTCCGGCGAGATGATCCATGTGGACGGAGGGTTGCACTCCACCGGCGCGTGAGCCTTGTAGGTTGGAGGCATGTCAGCCGTCGTTGAACTCGCCGACGTCACCGTCGTGCGCGGGGGCGCCACCTTGTTGTCCTCCCTCAGTTGGACCGTCGACGAGTCCGACCGCTGGGTCGTGATCGGGCCCAACGGCGCCGGCAAGACAACGCTGTTGCAGGTTCTCGCCGCCAACCTCCACCCCACGTCGGGGCTCGTCGGCATCCTCGGGGAGGTTCTCGGCGCGGTGGACGTCTTCGAACTGCGCCCGCGCATCGGCATGACCTCGGCGGCGCTCGCGGACCGCATCCCGCGCTCGGAGTCGGTGGGAAACGTGGTCGTCTCGGCGGCCTACGCCGTCCTGGGGCGGTGGCACGAGCGGTACGAGGCGGCGGACTTCCAGCGTGCCGCACGGCTGATGGACCAACTCCACGTCACCCACCTCTCCAGGCGCACCTTCGGGACGCTCAGTGAGGGGGAGCGCAAGCGCGTCCAGATCGCCCGCGCGCTCATGACGGACCCCGAATTGCTGCTTCTCGACGAGCCTGCGGCGGGGCTTGACCTGGCCGGCCGGGAGTCGCTCGTGGCGACGCTGTCGGAGATCGCGTCTGACGAGGAGTCCCCGGCCATGGTGCTCGTGACCCACCACCTGGAGGAGATCCCGGCGGGCATGACCCACGCGATGCTGCTCAAGCAGGGGCGGGTCATGGCGGCCGGGCCGATCGGCGACGTCCTGACCGATGAACAGTTGAGCGCCACCTTCGACCTCCCGCTCGCGGTCACCCGGGCGGACGGCCGCTGGTCGGCCCGTGCGGTGTTCGCGTCACCGCGGCACGCCGTGGCGGGCTGACCCGTGTGGGACTGGCTCAGCGCGAACTGGTGGGCGGCGTGGCTCGCGGCGGCGGCGGCCCTCGCGATCGCCGAGATGTTCACGCTCGACCTCACCCTCCTCATGCTCGCGGTGGGCGCCCTCGCCGGCGTCGGTGTGGCCCTGCTCTTCCCCGGGCTGGTCTGGGTCCAGGTGATCGCGGCGGTCGTCGTCGCGGTCGCGATGCTGGGGCTCCTTCGCCCGCAGATGCTCAAGCGGCTCCACAAGGGTCCGGGCTACCGAAGCTCGTTCGACAAGATGGTCGGTAGCCGGGGGTACTCGATCGGCGAGGTGACGGCGTCCGGCGGCGAGGTCAAGGTCGCCGGGGAGATCTGGTCGGCCCGAAGCTACGACGGCGAGCCGATCGCCCCCGGGGTCGAGGTCGAGGTGTTCGAGATCGACGGCGTGACCGCCCTGGTCTACCCCCGCAACAAGCCACTGACGTCCTGAGGGGTCTGGTTGGGTGCTGCCCCTAGCATGGGGGTACCGCAACCGAAGGAGAAGTGCCTTGCCTCCCGCATTGCTCGTGCTGTCCATCCTGATCGCAGTCGTCGCCGTCGTCGCGCTGGTGTTGTCCGTCCGCGTGGTGCAGCAGATGCAGGTCGGGATCGTGCAGCGCCTCGGAAAGTTCCACCGGACGATCGAGCCCGGCCTGCACCTGATCGTGCCGTTCATCGACCGGGTCCGGTACACGATGGACATGCGTGAGGCGGTCGTCCCGTTCCCGCCCCAGGGCGTCATCACCGAGGACAACCTCATGGTGGGCATCGACTCCGTCATCTACTACCAGATCGTCGACCCTGTCCGGGCCGCCTACGAGGCGCAGAACTACATCCAGGCGATCGAGCAGCTCACCATGACGACGCTGCGCAACATCATCGGCGGCATGGACCTGGAGCAGACGCTCACCAGCCGCGAGGAGATCAACCAGAAGCTGCGCGCCGTGCTGGACGAGGCGACCGGCAAATGGGGCATCAAGGTGAACCGCGTCGAGCTGCGCTCCATCGAGCCGCCGGCGACCATCCGGGACGCCATGGAGAAGGGCGCCCGCGCCGAGCGCGAGAAGCGCGCCCAGATCCTGCTCGCCGAGGGGCAGCGTCAGAGCCAGATCCTGTCGGCGTCCGGCGACCGCGAGTCCTCGATCCTGCGCGCGCAGGGCGAGCGCGAGTCTGCGGTCCTCAAGGCCCAGGCCGACCGGCAGGCGGCGATGCTGCGCGCGGAGGGTGAGGCGCAGGCCATCACGACGGTGTTCCATGCCATCCACGCCGCCGAACCCGACCAGGGCCTGCTGGCGTACCAGTACCTTCAGATGCTGCCGCAACTCGCCAAGGGCGACGCCAACAAGGTCTGGATCATCCCGTCTGAGCTCAATGACGCCCTCAAGGGCCTCGGTTCCACGGCCGGGGAGACCCTGGGTCGCTTCGTGGAGAAGGCCGATCCGACCCGGTTCCTCGCACCGCCGAAGGTCGACGTCTTCGCCGAGATCGCGGACGCCAAGCGAGTTGAGGAGGCGGCGTCCCAGCGTTCGGTCAACCAGGCGATCGCCGAGGCCCAGCGGCTCGAAGACGCACGCAAGGCGCGGCTCTCGAGCCCGAGCGCCGACCTCTCCACCCCCGAGCTCGAGGCTTCGCCCCAACTCGGCGACGCCCAGTAACGCCTGACCAGCCACCCTTCGGCAGGCCCCTGACGGCGGCGGCGCGGCCATGGAACAATGACCGCGTGACTGACGTCGTGATCATCGGTGGTGGACCTGGCGGGTACGAGGCGGCACTGGTCGGCTCCCAGCTCGGGGGGCAGGTGACGATCGTCGAGAGGACCGGAATCGGAGGCTCTGCGGTTCTCACCGACGTGGTCCCGTCCAAGGGTCTGATCGCAGTCGCCGAGGTCATGACCAAGATTCGCACGGCCGGGAGGCTCGGCCTGCAGCCGAGCAACCCCGAGCACTCCAACCTGCTCGAGGCCGTGACGGTCGACGTGGACATGATGAACCAACGCCTGCTGAACCTCGCGGCCCAGCAGAGTGCGGACATCAGCACGCGCCTGAAGAGCGAGGGGGTGCGTTGCATCCACGGCACCGGTCGCCTCGACGGCACCGAGCACGTGATCGCCACCACCGCCGATGGCGAGGAGAGACTGAAGGCGGACATCACCCTCATCGCCACGGGGACGCGTCCGCGGCAGCTTCGCGATGCCGTGCCGGACGGTGAACGGATCCTCAATTGGACCCAGATGTACAACCTGAAGGAGATGCCCGAGCGGCTCATCGTCGTGGGTTCGGGCGTGACCGGCGCGGAGTTTGCGAGCGCCTACCACGCCCTGCGCTGCGAGGTCGTGCTGGTGTCCTCGCGTTCCCAGGTGCTGCCCAGCCAGGACTCGGACGCCGCGCGCGTCATCCAGGAGGTCTTCGAGGCGCGCGGGATGACGATCCTCTCGCAGTCCCGCGCGGTGGCTGCCCGCCGCCAGGGGAACGGCGTCGTCGTGACGCTGGAGGACGGCCGCGAGGTGGAGGGCAGCCATGTCCTCATGGCCGTCGGATCGATTCCCAACACCGAGAACCTGGGCCTGGCCGAGGCCGGCATTGCGCTCACGTCGTCGGGTTACATCCAGGTCGACCGTGTCTCCCGGACGAGCGCGCGTGGGGTCTACGCTGCCGGCGACGCGACGGGCGTGTTCCCCCTCGCCTCCGTGGCGGCGATGCAGGGCCGCACGGCCATGTACCACGCCCTCGGGGACGCTGTCGCGCCGCTCAACCTCCGTTACGTCTCCGCCAACGTCTTCACCTCGCCCGAGATCGCCACCGTGGGCGTCACGCAGGATCAGATCGACACGGGCCTCGTCCGCGGCCGCGCCATGGTCATGCCCTTGCACTCGAACGCCCGCGCCAAGATGCAGGGCCTGAGGTTCGGGTTCATCAAGGTCTTCTGCTCGCCCTCCGGCGTCGTCATCGGCGGCGTCGTGGTGGCCCCGGGTGCGAGCGAACTCATCCATTCGCTGGCGCTCGCGGTGCGCCGCCGTCTCACGGTTGACCATGTCGCGCAGGCGTTCACGGTCTACCCGTCACTGTCGGGCTCCATTGCCGAGGCCGCTCGGCGTCTGCACGTGGACCGGCCCTCCGACTACGCGCTCTGAGCGTCCGCGCCGGGGAGCCGGCGCTCAGTCGAACAGGCCCCCGAACATGTCGCCAAGACCTTCGGCCAGGTCGGAGAAGCCCTCGCCGATCCCCTCACCGAGTTCTGCGAAGCCGTCCCCCATCCCGTCCATCAGGTACGGCAGACCTGACAGGCCGTGGAAGATGAGCGAGCCGACCGCGATGTCACGGATGAGCGACGACCCCCGCCAGGAGCTGTAGTAGCCCTGCGCCCACGGCGCGTACGCCTGGCCACCCTCCCAGTACGGGACGCGTTGGGCCCCCACCTGGACCGTGCGGATGTACGGGTCGGCCCCAGCGAGGACGCGCTCGGCGTCCGCCGGGCAGGCCGGCACCTCGCGGACCGAACCTCCGGGGGGAGCCCAACGCACGTTCTCCGACGAGGGGCCGTGGGCCGGGTTGAAGAAGCAGGGCGGACGCTTCTGGGGGAGCGGCTGCTCCGCGACCCGTGCCTTGACGCAGGCGATCGCGTAGCGGCCGTCCTCCAGGATTTCGGTCACGTGGCGGATCTCGTCGGGCTGCCGCACTGCGGCCAGCGACTGCTTGGCGTGGTCGTAGGCGTCCAGCGCGCGGGTGTAGTCCTGGTTCATCGCCTCGTCGAGGGGGTGCCCCGCCACGTCGGAGTCGAGTCGCTGCAACTCCTCCCCGAACTTCGTGACGTCCTCCTCAGCCGCGCCGCGCGAAGCGGCGAGCTGGCCCTCCAGTTCGGCTGACTGCTGCTGTTCCAGCCTTCGGCTGTTACGGGAGACCGACACCCAGATACCGACGGCGATGAGGGCCATCACCACGACCCAGAACCAATCCATACCCCTATTGTGCGCGATGGTCCTGTGCGTCCGCTGTGGGTGGACGCCCAGGACCATCGGCGAGGGGAGCTATTCGGGGTCGACGATCTCGCAGAGCGGTGCGCCGCTCGCCACCGTCATGCCCGCCTCGGCCGTGAGGGCCTTGATGACGCCGGAGCGGTGCGCGTTGAGCGGCTGCTCCATCTTCATGGCTTCGAGAACGACGACCAGGTCACCTTCGTTGACCTCGTCGCCCTCGGCCACGGCAACCTTGACGATCGTGCCCTGCATCGGCGAGGTGAGCGCGTTCGTGGGGGGCGGAGCCGCCTTGGCGTCGCCGCGATCCCGCTTGGTCGGCCGTTTGGGGGTTGACACCTTGGCGGCGGGCGCGGCCAGCACCGACGGGAGCTTGACCTCGAGGCGGCGCCCGTTGACCTCAACCACGTAGGTCGTCTTCTCGATCTCCTCGGCCTCGCCGAGGACACCGGTGTAGGCGGGGATCTGGTTGTCGAACTCGGTCTCGATCCAGCGGGTATGGACGCGGAAGGCCCCGTCCTCGGCGGTGTAGGCCGGGTCGACGAGGACTGCCTGATGGAACGGGATGACGGTCGGCATGCCGGTCAGGACGGTCTCTGCGAGCGCACGCCGGGAACGGGCGATGGCCTGCTTCCGGTCAGCGCCGGTCACGATGATCTTGGCGACGAGGGAGTCGAAGGAGCCCGGCACGGCCATGCCGGCCAGGTAGCCGTGATCGACGCGGACGCCAGGGCCCGTCGGGGGGACCCACTCCGCGAGCGTGCCGGGGGCCGGCATGAAGTTGCGGCCGGCGTCCTCGGCGTTGATGCGGAACTCGATCGAGTGGCCCCGGATCTCGGGGTCGTCGTAGCCGA
>CAZZGU010000038.1:0-6028 GCA_964653755.1 uncultured Nigerium sp.
TTCCCGCCGAGGGCCCGCCTTATCCCCGCCGAGGGCCCGCCCTATTCCCGCCGAGGGCCCGCCTTATCCCCGCCGAGGGCCCGCCCTATTCCCGCCGAGAGCGCCGGGGGTCGCACCAAAGGACGACCCTCGGGACCGCGAGTCGTCCGAAGCGGTCGACTCTCCTCGCCGAAGACGTGTCCTCCTTGAGAATCATCTGAAATCTTCTTATCGTCGACACATGGGGCGGACTTCTGCGATCGACGTGCTGGTTCGCTACCTCGTGCTCTCGTCGGTCGGGGTTGCGCTCCTGTTCGTCCTCCCAAACGGGGCTTTCGGCAACGACGTCATCCTTGCCTTCCTGGGCAGCTCCGGCGGGATCACGCCCGCCCACCTCGCGGGACTGGCCGTCATCCTTCTTGCGTGGGGCTGCTTCGCCCTCCGAATGGCGGCGCGGTCGAGCACCTGGCGAGGCGACCCTCTCAGTTGGACGTACGCGGGTCTCGGGCTGGGTGGTGGCGCCGGGATCGTCGCGGCGGGTCTGTTCGACGCGCCCACACTCCTGATCGCCGCCGCCACACTGACCGTGGCGGCCCACCTGCTGCTTGCGCTGCGGCTGGAACACCTGGCCGGCTCGTCTCGCGCTTCCCTCGCCCTGAACGCCCCCGCTGTCACCCGGGCTTGACATGATGGGTGCATGACCGACCACGACGTCCCCGAGGTCCTGACCTGGCCGGCGTTCGGCGAGGCGTGCCGGGCGCTGACCCAGCAGGTGGTCGACTCGGGCTACGACCCCGACATCATCTTGTCCATCACGCGCGGTGGCCTCCTGCCGGCCGGCGCCATCGCCTACGCCCTCGACAACAAGAACGTGCACGTCATCAACGTGGAGTTCTACACCGGCGTGGACGAGCGGCTCCCGGAGCCGGTCTTCCTGCCTCCGTTACCCTCGATCCACTACCTCGCCGACCGCAGGGTGCTCATCGTCGACGACGTGGCGGACACCGGGGAGACGCTCCGGATGGTCCGCGACTTCTGCGACCGCCACGCCGGCGAGAGCCGTGCCGCGGTCCTCTTCGAGAAGTCACGCTCGTGCATCGCGTGCGACTACGTGTGGCGCCGCACCGACCGCTGGGTCGCTTTCCCGTGGTCGTCCGAGCCGCCGCTCGCCGTCAGAGGTACTCCTCGATCGACTTGATCAGGGCGGCCTTCGACTTGGCCCCCGTGAGCGACTTCACCACGGTGCCCCCGACGAAGAGCTGCAGCGTCGGCAGCGCGAGGATGCCCTGGGCAACCGCGGTGTTCGCGTTGGTGTTCGTGTCCAGCTTCGCGAACGTCACTCGATCGCCGTACTGGCGGGCGAGTTCTTCGATGATCGGGGCGATCTGCCGGCACGGGGCGCACCAGTCGGCCCAGTAGTCGACCAGGACCGGTCGGGGCGACTTCAGGACGACCGAATCGAACGTTGCGTCGGTGACGGCGACGACTTCCGCCATGGGTGCTCCTCCTCGTACGTGGGCGGCCCAGCTTACTGCCCCGGGAAGTGCCGCTCAGTCTGTGTCGGCCAGCGCCGCCAGGTAGCGCTCGGCGTCCAGGGCCGCCTCACAGCCCGTCCCTGCGGCCGTGATGGCCTGGCGGTAGGTGTGGTCGACGAGGTCGCCGGACGCGAAGACGCCGGGCAGGTTGGTCGCGGTCGAACCCGGGGCGGTGATCACGTAGCCGGCGTCGTCGAGGTCCACCTGGCCCTTGACCAGCGCCGAGCGCGGGTCGTGCCCGATCGCGACGAAGACGCCCTGCACGGGCAGCTCCCGCGTCGCGCCGGTGACGGTGTCGCGCAGCGTGAGCGACTCCACGGACTTCTCGCCGTTGATCGACTCCACCACCGAGTTCCAGGCGAAGGAGATCTTGGGGTCGGCTTCGGCCCGCGCGACCATGATCTTCGACGCCCGCAGTGCGTCGCGCCGGTGGACCATCGTCACTGACTCACCGAACCGGGAGAGGAACGTGGCCTCCTCCACCGCGGAGTCGCCGCCGCCGATGACGGCGATCGGCTTGTTGCGGAAGAAGAAGCCGTCGCACGTGGCACACCAGGAGACGCCTCTGCCGGACAGACGGTCCTCACCCGGGACGCCGAGGCGCCGGTACCCCGACCCCATCGCCAGGATGACGGCCTTCGCCTGATGGGTGGTGCCGGAGGCGTCCGTCACGCTCTTGATCGGACCCGTCAGGTCGACCTCGACCACGTCGTCGGTGATCATCTCGGCCCCGAAACGCTCGGCCTGGGCCTTGAAGTTCATCATCAGGTCGGGGCCCATGATGCCCTCGGGGAAGCCCGGGTAGTTCTCGACCTCGGTGGTGTTCATCAGGGCGCCACCGGCCTCGACGGCCCCCTCGAAGACCAGGGGCAACAGGTCGGCGCGCGCGGCGTAGATGGCCGCGGTGTACCCGGAGGGGCCGGAGCCGATGATGATGACTTCACGAACGTCGCTCATGTTTCCTCACTGTCGCATGGTGTGGGCGTCTCCGCGACGGCCCGCTCGATACTAACGTGAAATACCCCCGAGGGTATTCCGTGGTTACGGGTGGATCACCACCTCATGGATGGCGCCCACGTAGTTCGCGCCCTGGCGCGGCAGCTTCGTCAGGTAGACGAGGACGAACCGCGTCTCCACCGCCGGGTCGAGGTCGACGACCGCCTCGCCGGTGGCCGCCGGGATGCGTCCCGCGATCCGCCAGTCGTTGCGCGACTTCAGGGGCGGCGTCGTGGCCGTCCCGTCCACCGGGACCCGGATCTCCGCGTCGGTCACCCCGTCCCCGAAGATCACGGTCACCTGGCCGACCCGCCGGGGTTCGCCGAGGTCGATGATGAGGCCCGCCCCCGGTTTGCGGGAGTTGAAGTCGGCCGACCTCCCGTACGCCTCGGTCTTCCAGGCGGTCGCCGGGTCGCCGTCGACGGCCTGGGGGGCGGCGTCCGGGTTCTCGCGGTCGTCGCCGCCGTCGCCGCTCGGGTCGAAGTCACGTACGGACGCCGGCGTGAACGGCGACGCCGCAACGGGCTGGGAGCGCTGCCGCCCGTACTCGCCCACGAGAACCAGCACGAGGCTCACCACGAGAACCAGCACGAACGCCCCGAACAGAACGGCCAGCCAGCGGCGTCGGGGGGCGGGCTGGAGCCGTCCCCGCAGAGGGGCTCGCTGGGCGGCCGGTCGCCACGCGGGGGGCGGCACGGGGGTGAAGGGCTGCCGGGGGGCGGTGTCGGAGAAGGGGTCGAAGGCGATGGCCTCGGTGGCGTCGCCGCCCTCGGGATCGGGCGTTCCGGACGCCGTGGGCTCCCTGGGTTCCCCGGGCTCCGCGGGTTCCCCGGGCTCCGTGGGTTCCGTGGGCCCCGCGTCCCGGACGCCGGCGTCCGCGGTGATCGCCAGCGGGCTGGAAAGCAGGGGCGCCGAGGGAGGTTCGGGCGTCGTGATCCGGATGGGCGTCACCGGGAACCGGAGCCTCCGGTCGAGCTCGCGGGAGGCGTCCGCCCCACCCAGGACCTGACTGAGGGCCACCGCGACGTCCTGAGCGGTCGCCAGGCGGGAGGCGCCGCCGCGCGGCTGCGAGCTCAGGATGCGGTCCACGATCTCGTCGAGCATCGTGGACACGTTGGGGGTCACCTGACGGGGCAGCAACGGGTTGCCGCGGCCGTCCGTGGGGGCGGCGGGAAGTCCGTAGCGGGCGCCGCCGGGCCACTGCGTGAGCAGGCACGCGTAGAGCAGTTCGCCGAGGCCGCGGACATCCTGGGCCTCGCCGTCCGAGGCGTCGTCGGGCTCGGGGTGCAGGGCCGCCTCGATGAGGAAGCCGACGATCTTCACGTTGCCCGAGGCCGTGATGATGATCGTGTCGGGGTTGAGTTGGCGGTGGTAAAGGCCCTTGGCGTGCATGGCGACCAGTCCGTCAGCGACCTCGCGGACCACCCAGGCCGCCTCGACCTCGGTGAGTGGGCCGCGGGCGAGTGCAAGCTCGAGGGAGAGTCCGGGGGAGTACTCGCACACGATGTAGGAGCCGTGCTCGGCGCCTTCGACGAGGACGGCGTCCCAGACCCGCAGGAAGCGGGCGTCGACGGTGGGCGCGGCCAGGCGCGCCTGGTCGAGGATCTGGAGGGTCCGGGGCTCATGGGGGTCCATGACGTGGAGGAGCACCGGGCGCGACAGCGTGAGGTCGGAGGCGAGCCAGGTGACCGTGCCGCCGCGCCGGGCCAGGACCTCCGCGAGCCGGTAGCGCTGCCCGAGCAGCTGCCCCGTCCGGAGCGACCCCACGGGGTCGGCGTCCGCGGAGGCGCGCAGGCGAACCTCGACGGGGTCCGGGTAGACCAGCAGTGGCCCTTCGCCGACACCGGACGCCGGCGCGGACGCCGCCCCCGTGGCCGGGGCGTCGTCGCGGGGTGGGTCGCCGGGGTCAGGAGCGGACGCCGCGCGTCGGCGGAGCAGCACCGACATCAGGTGCGTGGTCTCGGTGATGCCCAGGCGGCGCGCCACGTAGAAGTAGCCCAGGATGGCGGCGAGGCCGGCCAGGACGACCCCGAGGGCGACCAGCGGCAGTGACCGCGACCAGTAGCGCGAGAACCACCAGGTGATGCCGAAGGCCACCACGATGCCGGGCAGGGCGGCGACGAAGAGTTGCGCGAGGTGGCCGACCAGCTCCCGCCCTGACAGCTTCGGCAGGCGCTTCGCCAGGCTACGGTGCGTGAGCCACGCCCCGAGGAAGTACGCCAGCGCGTAGGCCAACGCGAGGCGTGGCGCCACAGTGCCGGGATCCTCGGACAGCGTCATCAGTCCCAGGGCGAGCACGACGTTCGTCCCCGAGATCGCGCCCTGGATCAGGAAGGGCGTGCGGGTGTCCTCGAGGGCGTAGAAGCCGCGCAGGTAGACGTACTGCACGGTGTACGGCACGAGCCCCACCGCGAACGCCATGAGGGTGACGCCGATGAAGGCCCAGCTCTGCGTGGCGGCGCCGTAGCCGAACGCCACGTTCGTGATCGGGTAGGCGAGCACGATGAAGCCCAGCGACGCGGGCATCAGGAACGTGTTGGCGAGCCGCATCGTCCGGGTCGTCTCGGCGGCCACCCCGTCGAAGTCGTGGGCGGCGGCCAGTCGGGACGCCGAGGGCAGCATCGCGGTGGCCAGAGAGACGGTCAGCAGCGAGTGAGGGAGGATCCAGACGATGTAGGCCGTGTTGTAGGCCGCGACGCCGGCGCCCTCGGAGGCGACCTGCGACACGGTCGCACCGCTGGCGAGGCGGCTCACGATCGCCTGGGCGACCGTGGTGAGCATGACGTAGCCGAGCATCCACTTCGCGAGGTGGAAGGTGGCGCCCAGCCCCGTCCCCTTGAGGTCCCAGCGGGGCCGGTACCGAAGCCCCACCGAACGCGCCGCGGGCACCAGGGCGAGGGTCTGGACGACGATGCCGGCCGTCGAGCCGAGTCCCAGCAGCAGCACCTGGTCGGTGGTGAACGGCACGTCGCGGTTGACGTTGGTGCCCCAGATGACCATGTACGAGGCGAGTACCCCGATCGCGACGATGTTGTTGATGATCGGTGCCCACATCATCGGACCGAACCGGTCGCGAGCGTTGAGCACCTGGCCGATAAGGAAGAACGCGCCGTAGAAGAACAGCTGGGGCATGGTCAGAGTGCCGAGCAGGACGAGCTTGGTCCAGTGCGGCTCGAGTTCCGGCGTCCGCCAGGCCCCGGAGGTCCACAGGCTCATGACCTGCGGGGTGAACAGCATCGCCAATGCGGTGACGGCGAACAACACGACGAGGAACGCGGTCATGATGCGGTTGACGTACGCCTCGCCGCCGTCGTCGTCGTTGCGGATGTGGCGGACGATCTGCGGCACCAGCACCGTGTTGAGGGCGCCCCCGGCGAAGATCATGTACAGGGAGTTGGGCACCAGGGTGGCCAGCGAGTAGGCGTCCGCCTGGGGGGTGCTGGCGCCGAGCACGACGATCAGCAGGCTGGCCTTCACGAAACCGAACAGGCGGCTGACCAGAGTCCCGGACGCCATGA
>CAZZGU010000038.1:6038-15777 GCA_964653755.1 uncultured Nigerium sp.
GCCGGGCGGATCGCGGCGCATTTCGGCCTGTCACGTTCGACGCTCTACCGCATCATGAAACCGGTCGGCGGGCTTGCCGGGCTGATTCAGGATCGACGCCTGCGCGGCGCCCGTCGCGGGGGCGTCCTGGGGATTCTCAGCCATCTGCACTTCCTCGGGTCTGGCTCCGGACCTTCCGGATCCGCAAGGCGGTTGACACCACCAGCACCACCGCGGACACGGCCACGATGACCCAGGCGATGCGTCCCAGGTTGGTTGTTTCCACCATGATGGACACGTCGGGCGTCAGCCGCCGGTTGTCAAGGGTTTCCACGTGGATCGTGCCGGTGACGACTCCGTTCCCGGACGCCGCGGCGCTCAGCGTCACCGTCTGGCTGGAGCCGCCCCGGATCGTGACCTCACCGGGATCCAGGAAGCGGATCCGCTGGGGGTTGTCGGTGGTGGCCACCAGCCGGACCGTGATGTCGTCGACCAGCCCGTTGGTCACCGTGACCGGGAACGAGCTCTCCGCCGACGACATCGAGAAGCGCGGGGTCGCGTCGAGCGTGATGGCCCGGGCGATCGCCGCCGACCCGACCCGCGCCTCGAGGGCGGCCAGGTAGGCCTCGTGGCCCTCCGGTGCTTCCGCCCACCACTGGGACGCCGCCCGCGACGCCTGGACGTCTGCGATCGCGTCCACGCCAGAGGAGGGCGCGATGCCGGCGTAACCGGCGAGGTCCGTGGCCAGCGCTTCGACGCGGGGGCCGGTCGTCGCGGTGAGGGCGGCCGGCGCGGACGACGCCGCGAGCGGCCGGGTGCCCGCGGCCGGCGTCCCGGAGAGCACGGTGGCGAGCGGGCGACGGGACGTCCACACCGGGTAGGCCGCCTGGTCGACAGCGGCGTCCGCCTCGGTCCGGAGGAGGCGCACCTGGCCGCCGTCCGCGCGGGCCAGGGCGACGAGCACGGCCGCCCGGTTCAGCGGCGTGGGGGCGAGCACCGGCGAGTCGGGAAAGCGGTCGACCGCACGGGCCCCGACCAGCGGGGCGGGGCTGGTCAGGAGAAGGCCGGTCGCCTCGGGCTGGGTTGTGAGCACGGGGGCGGCCAGGGGAGCCACGGCGGTCAGGGTGGCGGTGTCGACGCGGTCGAGGGTCACCAGGAGCGGAAGCGCGGCGAGGTCGGCGGGCTCGCTGGCGGCGACGGCCCGCTCCAGGACGCCCGGCAGTCCGAGGGCGGTCGCGCCCGTCACGTCGGCGCGCGCGGCGAGCGAGCGGTACCCGTCAGCGGCCGGCCCGTCCCTGAGCGCGCGCAGATCCTCCAGCCAGGCGGACGCGGCGTCCGCGTGGACACCGGGGGTGCTGGCGGCGGGGTTGGCGGCGGGGTCGGCGTCCGGGGTGGCGACCCGGTACCCGTCGGCCATGTCGGCCACCTCGGCCACCAGGGCCGGGTCGACGACGTAGCTGGTGCCCGGCCGGGCGGCGGCGTCCAGCAGTCCGGCGAGGCGGCCGGTCAGGTCCTCAGCGAGGCCCTCGTCGGAGAACAGCCCAGGCTTGAGTTGGCGGGGCACGGCCGACAGTTCGACCACCGAGGTGACCGGCACGGACGCCGAGCCGGGGAGGGTGATCAGCGTGCGGCCCTCGCCGACGGTGGTGGCGGGGGCGCCTGCGGCGGTCCGGGCCCGGACATCCACGCCGACCCAGTAGCTCGCGTCGGGCGAGGCGAGGTCGATGTCGGCGAGCCGGGCCACGACCCGGAACGGGCGGGATTCGCCGGGGCCGAGGGGGGTGTCTGCGCCCCCCTCCGGGTCGACCATGCCTGCGGCAGTCATCCGCTTGCCCAGCGGCCCCGACTCGGCGGCCAGGGCGTCCCGAAGTGCGCCCGGCGACCGCAGGACGACCGTCGAGCGCCACAGGTGGGCGGCAACCTCGGTCAGCGCGCCCTGAGATGTGTTGGTGAGGGTGCCCGCCACGACGAGTTCCCCGTCGGTGGCGGAGCCCGTGACCGAGGCCGTCGTGAGGTCGACCTGCACGGCCGGGGGCGTCTCGGCGGCCGCGGGAGCGCCGGCGGCGAGGGACACCATCAGCCAGACGAGGACGAGCAGGGCACGCGCCCGCCACTGCGGCGGGCCCTGCGGGCCGACGTTCGTCGGAGTCACCCGACCATCGTAGGGCCGCTAAGCTAGGCGGCCGTGCTGTCTTTGAGTCCCGGGCAGCGCCACGCGCTGGAGGCCGTGGTGCTGTCGGCGCCCACGATCGGACGCCTCGCGTCCGCCTTCGCCGACGCCGGACGCGACCTGTACCTGGTGGGTGGGTCGGTCCGCGACGCGCTCACCGGACGCCTCGGCAACGACCTCGACTTCACGACCGACGCACGTCCCGACGAGATCGAGCGACTCCTGAATCCCCTGGCCCGCAGCACCTGGGACATCGGCCGGGCGTTCGGCACGATCGGCGCCCAGATGCACGAGGGCGACGGCCGCGCCTGGGTCGTCGAGGTCACCACCTACCGGGCCGACAGCTACGACCCTGACTCCCGCAAGCCGACCGTGGAGTTCGGCGACAACCTGCGCGGTGACCTCGTCCGCCGCGACTTCCGCGTCAACGCGATGGCACTGTCGGTGATCTCGGGCGCCTTCGTCGACCCGTTCGGAGGGCTGGACGACCTCGCCGACCGGGTGCTGCGGACGCCGGCCGCCCCGGAGGTGTCCTTCAGCGACGATCCGCTGCGGATGATGCGGGCGGCGCGCTTCGCGTCCCAACTGGGGTTCCTGCCCGCGCCCGAGGTCGTCGCGGCGATGACCGACATGGCCGACCGCATCACGATCGTGTCGGCCGAGCGCGTCCGCGACGAACTCACCAAACTGCTGTTGTCGGACGACCCGCGCCCCGGCCTCGACCTCATGGTGCGCACCGGGCTCGCCCAGGTGGTCATCCCCGAGGTCGCCGCCCTCGAACGCGAGGTCGACGAACACAACCGGCACAAGGACATCTACCAACACACGCTCACGGTCCTGGAGCAGGCGATCGAGCTCGAGCGGGCCCGCGGGCACGCTCCCGACCTCGTGAACCGGCTCGCCGCGCTCTTCCACGACGTCGGCAAGCCGCGCACGAAGCGGTTCGAGGCGGAGGGGAAGGTCACCTTCCACCACCACGACGTGGTCGGCGCGAAGATGACCACCAAGCGCCTGCAGGCGCTGCGGTTCAGTGCCGACGAGGTGCGATCCACCGCGAAGCTCGTCGAACTGCACCTGCGGTTCCACGGCTACGCCGAGGCGGACTGGACCGACGCGGCCGTCCGCCGGTACGTGCGTGACGCCGGCCCGGAGCTCGACCGTCTCCACATCCTCACCCGCGCCGATTGCACGACGCGCAACGTCCGCAAGGCGAACCGGCTGCGGACGGCCTACGAGCAGCTCGAATGGCGCATCGACGAACTCGCGGCAGCCGAGGAACTCGATTCCCTGCGGCCCGACCTCGACGGCACGCAGATCATGGCGCTGCTCGGTGTCGGGCCGGGTCCCGTGGTCGGCGAGGCCTACCGGTTCCTGTTGGAGAAGCGCATCGACGACGGCCCCCTCGGTGAGGAGCGTGCGCGCGCCGAGCTCCTCGCCTGGTGGGCGGCCCGGGGCGGCGGGTCTGCGCGGGCGTCCGGGTCGGCGTCCGGGGGCGGAGAAGGCGCGGACGCGTGACCGCGCCCGAGGAGCCGTCGCCAAGGCCGCGGCTTCCGGTCGCGTCGCCGGTGCTGCTGGTGCTGGTGGCGATCGCCTCGGTGCAGGTGGGCTCATCGCTGGCCAAGGACCTCTACGACGCCGCGGCGCCGCTGACCGTGGCGTGGCTGCGTCTCACGGCGGCGGCTCTCATCCTCGGGGCGGTGGCCCGGCCCCGGCTGCGCGGGCGCACGGCGTCCGAATGGGGGATCGCGGTGGCCTACGGCGCCTCGATGGCCCTCATGAACCTCACGTTCTACCTGTCGATCGAACGCATCCCGATCGGGATGGCCGTCACGTTCGAGTTCCTGGGGCCACTGGGGGTCGCGGTGGCGGCCTCGCGCCGGGCGCGGGACCTGGTGTGGGTTGGCCTGGCCGCCGTTGGTGTCGCGTTGCTGGGGTTCACCCCGGGCGGGCTGGACGCCGTGGGCGTCGCACTCGCGCTGACGGCGGGCGCGTTCTGGGCCGCCTACATCGTGCTGGCCGGGCCGACCGGACGAAGCTTCTCCGGGGTGACGGGGGTCACGGTCGCGACATGGGTCGGGGCTCTCGGACTCACGGTGCCGATGCTCCTGCTGGGGCAGACGCCCGTCGCGGAGCCGCGGGTCTGGCTGATCGGCCTCCTCGTGGGACTCATGGCGTCGGTCGTGCCCTACGGGCTGGAGATGGTCGCGCTGCGGCGCATCCCCCGGGGGGTGTTCGGCATCCTGATGAGCCTGGAGCCCGCTGCCGCCGCGCTCGCTGCGTTCGCCATCCTCGGGGAGCAGTTGCGGGCCGTCGAGATCGTGGCGATGGGGTGCGTGATCGTGGCGAGCGTGGGCTCGACGCGCGCGAGCCGTCCGTAGCCCCGTCCCTCCCCCGCCGAGGGCCTGCCTTCTGTCCGCCGAGGGCCTGCTTTCTGTCCGCCGAGGGCCTGCCTTCTGTCCGCCGAGGGCCTGCCCTATGTGCGCCGAGGGCCTGCGTTATGTGCGCCGAGGGCCCGGGTTTCGGGCCTCAGGCGGAGGGCGCGGGGGGGATCGTGATCACGGGCCCTCGGATCCCCGCCGCCTGGAGCGCCGTCACCGAGCGCTCGAGGATGTCGCGCTGGACCCCCCAGTGCTCGTTGGGCGCGCATTTGGCGAAGATGCGGATCGTCATCGAGCCGCCCGCTACGGCGTTCACGCCCGCGACGGACGGCTTCTCGAGCAGGACGTGCTCCCAGTCCGGGTCAGCAAAGACCTCCTCGGTCACGGTCTCGAGGACGGCGATCGCGCGGGCGGCGTCCTCGTCGTACGCGATCGGGACGTCGATCATGCCCGTCGACCAGCCCTGCGACTGGTTGCCGACCCGCAGGATCTCGCCGTTGCGGACGTACCAGACCTGGCCGTTGGCGTCCCTGAGGCGGGTGACGCGCATGCCGACCTCCTCGACCGTGCCGGTGACCTCGCCCGTGTTGATCAGATCGCCCACGCCGTACTGGTCCTCCATGATCATGAACATCCCGGAGAGGTAGTCCTTGACGAGGCTCTGGGCGCCGAAACCCAGGGCCACGCCGCCGATGCCGGCCGAGGTGAGCAGCGGCGCCAGCGGCACGCCGATCTCGGCGAGAATCGTCATAGCTGCGATCAGCACGATCGCCACCGACGAGGCGCTGCGCAGAACCGATCCGATGGTGCGCGTGCGCGCCTGGTGGCGGGCGCTGTTGATTCCGGCCGCCTCCGCGAGGATCTGCTCGGCGCGGCTGCCCTGCTTGTGGGTACGGTCCGCGGCCGCGCGCAGCGACGCGTCGACACCGAGCCTGATCGCCCTTGTCAGAAACGCGTTCAGGATGATCGCGATGAGCAGGATCGCGGCGATCGTGATGAGCGAGGAGGGCCATTCCCAGGTGATCAACGGGGTCATGGCCCCATTGTGGCGCGTGCGGACGTCAGCAGCCCGGCCTGCTCAGGCGTCCGCGACGAGGCGCGGCAGGACGTCGGCGATCGGCTCGCGCAGGACCACGTCGGCGAGCTCGTCGTACGGGGTCGGCTCGGCGTTGACGATGACGATGCGGGCGCCGTGGCCCACCGCGTACGAGACGAGCCCGGCAACGGGATGGACCTGCAGGGAGGTCCCGATCGCGAGCACCAGGTCTGCGTCGGCGCAGGCGGCCACGGCGGCGTCCAGCACGTCGGCGTCCAGCATCTCCTCGAAGAGGATGACGGTGGCGCGGGTGATGCCGCCGCACCGGGGGCAGCGAGGGTCGTCGTCGCCGGCCAGGACGCGGTCGAGCATCTCGTTGATGGGACCGGTGGCGCGGCAGTTCTCGCAGCGCCAGGTGCGGACGTTGCCGTGCACCTCGTGGACGAGCGCCGGGCTGGAGCCAGCAGCAAGGTGCAGGCCGTCGGTGTTCTGGGTGACGATCGCGCGCAGGACGCCTTGTCGTTCGAGGGTGACCAGGGCCACGTGGCCGGCGTTGGGCTGGGCGTCCCGGTTCGGAGACTCGGCCCGGTACCGCCAGGCCTTGCGGCGGACGCCCTCGTCGCCGAGGTACCACGACAGGGTGGAGACGCGCTCGGCGTCCGGGTCGGTCGTCCAGCGGCCCTGGGGGCCGCGGAAGTCGGGGATGCCCGAGGCGGTCGAGATCCCGGCGCCCGTCAGGGCGACGATGCGTGACGACCCGGCCACCAGGGCCCGGGCGTGTTCGAGCTCGCTCATGGGTCCAGACCCTAGCCCGGCTCCCGGCGGTGCGGGAGCGGGGGGTGGGGACGGGGGTGTGTGGGAACGGCGGCGGCGCGGGAACGGCGGGGGCGCGGAGAACACCGCCGGTACTGACACCGACCGCTGATATGGCGGCGGTGATCGTCACGACCGGCGGTGTTCACGTGGCGTGCGGAAGTACCGGCGGTGTTCACGTGGCGCCGGAAGTACCGGCGGTGTTCACGTGGCGTGCGGAAGTACCGGCGGTGTCTGCCCAGCTGTTCGCGACACTCACGTTCCTGACAATCGCTCTCGATCCGGATCGCGTCCGATTGTCAGGAGTGTGAGTGTCGGCGTCCGGGCCGCGCCCGCGGCGTCCTCGGCCACCCGTGTGTCGGGCCGGACGCGGTGGGCCCGGGCTGGGATAGTGGACCGAACGCCCGGCCTTCTCCGAGGGGACCCATGCTCCAGAACCTGCGCCGCACGGCGTCCGCCTTCGCGCTGACGTTCATGGTGCTCACCGGCTGGACGCTTACCCGCCCGGACGCCGCACCGGCCGATTCCGCCGCGGACGGCTATGCCGCAGCCACAGACCCCCGCGCAAGTGCGTCTCCGGCCGTCCCGGACGAACCCGCGCGGCGGTGGGACCACCCCGCCAGCAAGGGTCCGAACACGTCGGAGTACGTGGTCCTGACCTACGACGACTGCCCGGGCAGCCGCGCGGCGTTCGAGGAGGCCGTCCTCGCCGCCGAGGAGCAGGGGATCGCCCTGGCGTTGTTCCCGGTCGGCACCTGCGTGGCGACGGGCAGGTTCGACGCCGACTTCGCCCGCGCGCACGGGCACTACGTGTTCAACCACTCCGCCACGCACAAGGACCTCACCAAGCTGCCGCACGAGCGGATCCTCGTCGAGCTGTCTGCCCCCGGCATCGAGACCAATTGGGGACGCCCTCCCTTCGGCGCGGTGAACGACGCCGTCACGCTGGCGTACGCCGAGAAGGGCATGGGCGTGTGGCTGTGGAACATCGACACCCGCGACTGGGACGGACGCTCTCAGGCCGACGTCGTGGCGCACACCGTCCGCAACGCGCGGGCGGGCGACACCATCCTCATGCACATGAGCAAGGCAGCCTTCAACCCGGTCGCCTTTTCCGAGATGCGCGCCGGGCTGGTCGAGCGGGGGCTGGCCGTGTGCCGGAACCACGGTCCGACCGTGCAGTGGCCTGAGCTCGACTGCTGAGCGAGCCCCTGTTGGGTCCCCTTGGCTTGCACGGGGCCCGACACTCACACTCCTGACAATCGCGTTTGGTCCGGATCGAACGCGATTGTCAGGAGTGTGAGTGTCGGCGGCCCCCCAGGCCCCCCAGGCCCCCCAGGCCCCCCAGGCCCCCAGGCCCCCAGGCCCCCAGGGCTAAGCGGGCCGCCCTGCGGGAATACCGTTCACCCCCCGGGCGTTGATAGTTGAAGAACGAACTACCTAGAAGGGCTCAGCCATGCAGATCGGCGTCTTCACCGTCAGCGACATCACCCAGGACCCCACCACCGGGGTGACCCCGACCGAGCACGAGCGCATCAAGGCCGCGGTCGCGATCGCGAAGAAGTCCGAGGAGATCGGCCTCGACGTCTTCGCCCTGGGCGAGCACCACAACCCGCCGTTCTACTCCTCCTCGCCGACGACGACGCTGGCGTTCATCGCCGCGCAGACGAAGCGCCTCATCCTCTCCACGGCGACCACGCTGATCACCACCAACGACCCGGTGAAGATCGCCGAGGACTACGCCATGCTCCAGCACCTCGCCGAGGGCCGCGTCGACCTCATGATGGGGCGCGGCAACACCGGCCCGGTGTACCCGTGGTTCGGTCAGGACATCCGCCAGGGCGTCAACCTCGCCATCGAGAACTACGCGCTCCTGCGCCGCCTCTGGACCGAGGATGTCGTCGACTGGAAGGGCAAGTTCCGGACGCCGCTGCAGGGCTTCACCTCGACGCCGCGCCCGCTGGACGGCGTCCCGCCGTTCGTCTGGCACGGCTCGATCCGGACCCCCGAGATCGCCGAACAGGCCGCCTACTACGGCGACGGCTTCTTCCACAACAACATCTTCTGGCCGATGGATCACACGGCCCGGATGATCCAGCTCTACCGGCAGCGCTTCGAGTTCCACGGCCACGGTCCCGCGGACACCGCCATCGTCGGCCTGGGCGGCCAGTTCTTCATGCGCCGCAACAGCCAGGACGCCGTGCGCGAGTTCCGCCCCTACTTCGACGTCGCGCCCGTCTACGGCTACGGGCCGAGCCTGGAGGAGTTCTCCGCCCAGACCCCGCTCACCGTCGGCAGCCCGCAGCAGGTGCTCGAGCGCACCCTGGGGTTCCGCGACTCGGTCGGCCACTACCAGCGCCAGCTCTTCCTCATCGACCACGCCGGCCTGCCCCTGAAGACCGTGCTCGAGCAACTCGACCTCCTCGGCGAGATCCTGCCCGACCTGCGGCGGGGCTTCGCGCAGGGCCGTCCGGCGCACATCCCGGACGCCCCCACGCACGCCGGTCGCGTGGCGGCCCGCGGCGTGGCACGCCCGCAGGTGGCGCCGTCGGTCAAGGACGACGTCACCGGACGGTCGCCCTACGAGGCGGTCGTTGCGTGACCAGGCTCGTCGTCGTCACGGCCGGAACCGGCGCCCCGTCGGTCTCGACCACGCTCGGGCGGCGGCTCGCCGACGCGACCGTCGCGGCCCTCGGCCGTCCGGTGGACGTGCAGCACCTCGAGATCCGGCAGCTGGCGTCCGACCTGGTGAACCACCTCGTCACGCACGTGCCGAGCGAGCGCCTCCGCGCCGCGCTGGACGCCGTGGGCACCGCCTCGGGCGTCATCGCGGTGACCCCGGTGTACAACGCGTCGTACTCGGGGCTGTTCAAGCTGTTCTTCGACGCCCTCGACGAGGACGTCATGAAGGGCCGCCCGGTGCTGCTGGGCGCCACGGGAGGGACGCCGCGGCACTCGTTGGCGATCGACCAGGCGATGGTCCCGCTGTTCTACTACCTGCGGGCCGCCATCGCCCCCACGCCGGTGTACGCCGCGACCGACGACTGGGGCGACGCGGAGGGGCGCCTGCCCGAACGGATCGCGCAGGCCGCCGCGGAGTTCGCCGAACTGATCACGGCCCGCCCCGGCCGCGACCACGCCGACGAGTTCGCGAGCGTCCCCGACTTCTCGCAGTTGCTGGGTCCTGGCTGATTCTCCCCCCGCCGAGGGCCTGCCTTATTTGTGTCGAGGGCCCGCCCTATTTGTGTCGAGGGCCCGGCTTGTTTGTGTCGAGGGCCTGCGGGCACCCTCAGAGGCACATTCGCCCCTCGGCGGACGTAAGGCAGGCCCTCGGCGGACGTAAGGCAGGCCCTCGGCGGACGT
>CAZZGU010000039.1:0-2958 GCA_964653755.1 uncultured Nigerium sp.
AAGATCGCGGCAACTTCGCGGCAGTCCGAGTCACCGACTCGTCCCAGAGCGGGCAACCCACCACCTGCACGGCCACCCGACCCGGGCCGAACCCAGGCCCTCGGCGGACGTATGGCGGGCCCTCGGCGGGCGTAAGGCGGGCCCTCGGCGGGCGTAAGGCAGGCCCTCGGCAGACGTAAGGCGGGCCCTCGGCGGGCGTAAGGCAGGCCCTCGGCGTCAGCGGTCGTTCCCGGCGTAGGACATGTTGAAGCTCTTGTTGGCGAGCGGGAAATCGGGGACGATCGTGTCCGCCAGCGCCACCGGCAGCCCCGGCCACGTGCAGAACGAGGGGTCGACGACCCGGACGCGGCGCAGGACGCCGGCGTCCACCTCGACGCGGTGGACGATGGTGCCGCGCCAGGCCTCCACCACCCCGAGCCCCGCGCCGGCGACGCGGGCCGGGGTCGCGGCAGTCCCGACCTGCGTCGTGCCGATGCGCGAGGCCAGATCGGCGACCAGCGTCGCCGAGACCGCGATCTCCTCGGCCCGGACCTCGAACCGCGCGCGCACGTCGCCGGTCTCCCGGGTCACGACCCTGAAGCCGGGCCCGAGGTCGACGAACGGCTGGTCGGCGCGCGCGTCGATGGCCAGCCCGGACGCCCGCGCGACGTACCCGAGAACGCCGAGGCGCGCCGCCTGCTCCCGCCGCAGGATGGCGGTGGTGTCGAATCGGTTGGCGACCATGTCGTGGCCGGTCGTGATCGCGGCGAGCTCCGCAGCCTCGGCGGCCACCGACGCCACCAGGGTGACGTCCGGGGCCTCGCGCAGGCCCGCGCCCCCGACCCACACTCCGCCGCGCAGCAGCCGGTGGCCGGTCAGCCGGGCGTTGTGGCGCAGCAGGGTCTCCCGGAGGCGTCCGGCGTGGGCGTTCACGATGCCGAAACCGACGTCGTTCGCCAGGGCGCCGAGATCGTTGATGTGGTTGTAGAGACGCTCGCATTCCAGCAGCAGGGCCCGCACCAGCCGGTCTCGTTCGGGAACTTCGATGCCCAGGGCGTCCTCGACGGCCATCAGGTAGGCCAGCCCGTGCCCGACGGCGGTGTCGCCGCTGATGCGCTCGGCCAACGGCAGACCGGCATCAATGCGCCGACCCTCGAACAGCTTCTCCACGCCCCGGTGGACGAAGAACAGCCGCTGGTACATCCGCACGATGGTCTCGCCGACGACCGAGAACCGGAAGTGTCCGGGTTCAATCATGCCCGCGTGCACCGGCCCGACCGGGATCTCGTAGACGCCCTTGCCGGACACCTCGACGAACGGAAACCCTTGCTGACCTCCGAAGTCCGGGGAGGGGTCGGCGTCCCGCACCATCGGGTAGAAGCCGACGGGCCAGTGTCCGTGCCGCACCAGCCGGGAGGGCTGGGGGTGGTCGGTGGGGACGAGGCCGTACAGGTCGCGGTTCTCCCGTTCGAACCGCCCGGCCTGGTAGGACAAGCCGGCCAGCGTGGGCAGCCAGGCGTCGTCGCGCGGGACCTCCACCACCACCTCGACCTGCTCGCCCGACGTGCCCAGGAAGACGTGGACGACCCGGAAGGATGTTCCGCGCTCGGCCGGCCCGTCCTCGTGCGCCGCCACCAGCGCGAGCCGCAACCCGCGACCCAACTGGACGCCGACCTCCTCGGCCAGGAGGTCGCGGGACACCCGGACGACCTCGCGTGGCACCAGGCGGCTCATCGCAGGCCGCCCAGGGCTGCGACGGCGCTGGTCAGGACGCCGGCGAGCGGCCAGGCCGCGAAGGCGAGCACCGCGCTGAAGGCGAGGGCCAGTCCGACCGGAACCTGGCGCCAGAGGGTGGGGCGGTCGGGCATCAGGGCCTCCGGGTCGTGCGGTGGCGGGTCGAGGTCGGTCCCGACGGTCAGGGCGAGCATGTGCCGGGCGAACCCGGCGAACATCACCAACAGCAGCGCGGCGGCGAGCGCCATCTGCCACGCCAGTCCGCGCTGGAACCCCCCGAGGAGGATCCCGACCTCACTGAAGAACGTCACGAACGGCGGGAACCCCAGCAGGGCGGCCGCGCCGAGCAGGAACGGTCCGCCGAGGTCCGGACGCCGGTGCAGCAGGTTCCGCACGTCAGCAATGCGGTGGCCGCCCGCGAAGCCCAGGATCCGTCCAGCCAGGACGAACATCGTCGACTTCGCCAGCCCGTGCCCGAGCATGTGCAGCAGCACCGCCGCGAGCGCCAGCGGCCCGCCCGCGGCAGCCCCGAGGGCCAGCAGGCCCATGTGTTCCATGCTGCTGTAGGCCAGCAGGCGCCGGTAGTGCTGCTGGGTGATCGACATGGCCGCAGCCACCGCGAGCGAGAGCAGGCCCGCGGTGGCCAGCATCCCGCGCAGCAGGTCGGGGCCGACGGCGAGGTCGATGACGGCCTGGATCCGCAGGATCGCGTAGAGCGCGACCGCCTCCAGCACGCCGGACATCAGCCCGCTGACCGGGGCGGGCGCCTGACTCTGGGCGTCCGGGAGCCAGGAGTGCATGGGCGCCAGACCCACCTTCGTGGCGAAGCCGAGGACGGCCAGCGCACCGGCCGCGCGGGCCAGCGCCGGGTCGAGGGTGTCGGCGTTCTCGAGCAGGACCAGCCACGACAACGAGGGCTCGCCGGAGGCGCGGCTCGCCGCGTACAGCAGGACGATGCCGAGGAACGCGATCGCGATGCCCACCGAGCCGAGCACCACGTACTTCCAGGCCGCCTCCAGCGCGCCGAGCCCGCCCCGGTAGCCGACGAGGAACGCGGTCGTGATGGTCGTCAGCTCGACGGCGACCCAGAGGACGCCGAGGTTGTCGGCGAGCGTGGCGAGGGTCATCGCTGCCAGGAAGAGAGACAGCAGGGTGGCGAACAGGCCGATGGGTCGCTGCCCGAGGTCGTCGTGGCGGGGGAGTCCGGCCCACAGCGCGACGACGGCGACGGCCCCGACCAGCGTC
>CAZZGU010000039.1:2968-13745 GCA_964653755.1 uncultured Nigerium sp.
AGCAGCCCGGCCCCGGACGTGATCGGCCCTTGGGTCTGCACCGTGACCAGTAGCACCAGGCCTACGACGAGGAGCGCGGCGGCGGCGAGCACGGGGAACCACAGCGTCCACCAGTGGCGCCGCAACGCGAAGCTCGCCGCCGCCAGCAGCAGCGGGAGCACGAGAGGGATCCAGATCAGCGCGGCCATCAGTCCCGCAACTCCCTCAACTCGGTGATGTCGACGTGACCCTGCTCGGCCTGCATCCGGACGACCAGCACCCCGAGGATGAGCACGACCAGAAGGACGTCCAGGGACACCCCCAGCTCGATCGTCAGCGGGAGGCCGCCCGAGGTCAGGAATGCGATGGTCGCGATCCCGTTGTCGAGGATGAGGAACCCCACCAATTGGGTGAGGGCCGAGCGCCGGGTCAGCAGTTGCCAGAATCCCAGCAGCACGAGCGAGAAACCGACCGGGAGCGCCCGGGCCGCGCCGCCGACGTGCCCGCCCGCGATCGGACCGCTGATCGCGTAGGCCAGCAGGGTCAGCCCGGCGGCTCCGATCAGCTCGACGGCTGGGCTGACCAGTGATCCCGCGTGGCGGCCCTGGTCGGTGAGGCGGGCGGCCCGGTACATCGCCCACGGCATGGCGATCGCCTTGACGGCCAGGACCAACACGGCCACCAGCGGAGCCTCGTGCTCACCCTCGTGGACGCCGACGACCAGGACCAGCCCGGCCAACGAGACCCCTTGCAGGACGAGGAGGCCGATGGCGCGGGACGCCGACCTGCCCCAGACCTGCAGGACGGCCGTGAGCAGCAGCAGGCCGGTGGTGGTGGCGAGCAGTTGCTCGTACAGCTCGATCGTCACGGCGGGCCCCCTCTCAGAACACCAGGTAGGAGGCGCTCACGGACAGGAACGCCAGGACGAAGGAGCCGGCCAGCAACTCGGGCACCCGGAAGAGCCGCAGCTTGGCGATGAAGACCTCGGCGGCCGCGAGGGCGGCCCCCGCGACGAGCAGCTTGGCCGTGATGGCCGCCGCCCCGATCAGCAGGCTGAGCGGGGCGGCGTCCGCGGCGACACCCCAGGGGACCGCCAGGTTGACGACCAGGCCGAGCAGGGCGGTGAGCCGCAGCCACGACCCGAACTCCAGCCAGCCGAGATCGCGTCCGCCGCTCTCGAGGATCATCGCCTCGTGGACCATCGTCAGTTCCAGGTGCGTGCTGGGGTTGTCGACCGGGAGGCGTCCGGTCTCGGCGATGACGACCACCACGAGGGCAACGATCGACAACAGGCTCACCGGATTCAGCAGGGAGGCCGCGTCGAGCTTCCGCGCGTGCACGATGGACGCCAGCGCGGAGGTCTGCGTGCGGACGCTGAGCGCGTAGATGCTGAGCAGCACGGTCGGCTCGACCAGCGCGGCGATCATCATGTGACGGCTGGAGCCCATCCCGCCGAACGCGGAGCCCGACTCCAGGCCCAGCAGGGCCAGCGCCACCGTCCCCAGCAGCAGCACCGACACCACCACGAACAGGTCGCCGGGCACGCTGGCCAGGGACAGCGTGCTGACCAGCGGGATCAGGGCGCACAGCAGGAGGCTGGACGCCACGAGCGCCACGGGCGCCATCGTCAGCACCAGCGTCGAGCCGGGGGCGCGCAGGGGCTCCTTCGCCAGCAGCTTCAGCACGTCGCGCCACGGCTGCCGGACGCCTCCGCCGACGCGGCCCTCCAGCCGCGCGCGGGTCGTCCGCATCACGCCGATGAGGACCGGCGTCAGCGCAATCGCGAGGACGAGATGTGTGGCGATGACCACGATCGAGCTCACCACAGCGCCACCACCACGAGCACGACCACCAGAGCGGCGAAGGAGAATCCGACGTACCGGTGGATGCTGCCGTTCTGGACGGTCCTCGCCAGGTCGCCGAACCGTTCGGCGGCCCGCGTCAGGGGCAGGTAGACGCGTTCCTCGACGACGTCGACGGTGTCCTGGGAGAACGCCATCCCGGCGACGAGCAGCGGGGCGTCCTCGTGGTGCACCACCTCGACGTTGCGGGTGGCCTGGAGCGAGGAGCCGAAGACCCGCACCAGCGGCTCGGTGTAGCTGGTGGCGTTGTACTCCATGCGGGGGCTGGTGCGTTCGCCGCCGCACCCCCAGGCCAGGGCCACATCGCGGCGCGGACGCCGGCGCGCGAGCGCGACGTTCACCGCCGCCAGCGGGACGCCGATCGCCAGCAGCAGCAGCGTGAGCCCGGCCGGGTGGAGGACGACGTCCACGCTCGTCAGGACCAGCCCGGTGCCGGCCACCGTGGTGACGCCGCTCGCCTCGACGGCGCGTGCCAGGGCGACCGCCACCGGCCCAGGCGCCAGGCCGAGCACGAGGACCAGCCCGGCGCCCAGCAGCATCCCGGCGAGCATCGCCGGTCCCGCCTCGTGGGCGTTCGCGGCGGCCTCGGTGCGTGGCCGGGCGAGGAAGCCGATCCCGAGCGCCTTGACGAAGGTGAGCAGCCCGAGCCCCACCGTGAGCGCGACCACGGCCATGGTGACCGGCAGCACGATGGCGATGAGCCGGTCTGCGCCGGGGTCGGCGTGGACCAGGGCCTGCAGCAGCGCCCACTCGGCGACGAAGCCCGACGTCACCGGCAGGGCGGCGGCGCCCATGGCGGCGACGCGGAATGCGGCCGAGGTCCAGGGCATGCGGGCGGCCAGGCCGCCGAGTGAGTCCAGGTCCCGCTCGCCGGTGGCGTGCAGCACGGCGCCGGCGCCCAGGAAGAGCACCGTCTTGAAGGCAGCGTGGCTCGCGGCCAGCAGCAGTGCTGCCACCAGGGCCACCTGGGCCACGGGCTCCTGGCCCGAGGAGCGCAGCAGCAGCCCGATGCCGACGGCCGCCACGATCAGCCCCAGGTTCTCGGACGTGGAGTAGGCGAGCAGCCGCTTGAGGTCGGACTGCACCGACGCCTGGAGGATGCCGTACAGGGCTGACCCTGCGCCCAACGCGATCAGCAGCACGCCCCACCACCGCGGGCCTTCGCCGGGGGCGTGCGGCAACAGGCGGAGCACGACCAGCATGATCCCGTAGGCGCCCATCTTGACCATCGCGGCGCTCATCGCCGCGGACATGTGGGACGGCGCTTCGGGATGGGCGCGGGGCAGCCAGACATGGAGGGGGACCAGGCCCGCCTTTGTCGCGAACCCTGCAGTGAGCAGGACGAACGCCGCCCCGGCGAGCGGCCCCGCGAGGCCGGCGGAGGCGATCGTGTCCCACGAGGTGCCCCCGGCCGCTGCGGTGAGGAGACCGAAACCGACGAGCAGCGCCAGAAAGCTGAGGTGGGTCATCACCGCGTACCAGAGCGTGGCCCGGCGCACCGGCTCCCGGGCGGTGTGGTCGGCGAGGAGAAGCACGGTGGAGCCTCCGGCCATCAACTCCCAGGCCAGGAGGAAGCTCACGGCGTCCGCCGTCGCGGGGACGAGTTGCATGCCGAAGGCGAAGACAGCGAACCCGGTCCAGCCCGTGCGTGAGGCTGCAGGCCCGTGGGCGTAGCCGATCCCGAACAGCGCCGACAGCGCCACCACGATCCCGGCGATCGTCAGGAAGGCCCCACCGAGGGCGTCCGGAGCCAGCCGCAGGGGCTCCAGCGGCGCCACCAACGGCAGCGCGACCGGGATCAGGCGGCCGGCCCCCCCACCCCCGAGCAGGGCGGCGACGCCGGTCGCGGCCCCGGCCACGCCGACGGCGACCACCGCACCACCCGCGGTCGCGTTCCGGACGCGAGCGGGCAGCAGAGCTGCCAGCACCGCCACCCCCGTGAGCAGCGCCTGAGCCAGGAGTCCGGCGTCCACGATGGAGGCGAGCAGGTCGGGGCTCATCGGCCCGTCACCTTCCTCAGCGCGGCGACGATGGCGTCCGGCGTCGGGGGGCACCCGGGCACGTGGACGTCGACGTCGACGAAGTCGTCCACCGAGCCGGCGACGGCGTAGGAACCGGCGAATTCTCCGCATCCCCGGGTGCAGTCGCCGATCGACACGACCACGCGGGGTCGCGGCACTGCGTCGAGGGTGTTGGTGAGCGGCTCGGCCATGTTGCGGGTGACGACCCCGGTGACCGCCACCACGTCGGCGTGACGGGGGGACGCGACGAGCCGGACGCCGAAGCGCTCGGCGTCGTAGACGGGACCGAACGCCGCCCCGAGTTCGACCTCGCAGCCGTTGCAGGAGCCGGCGTCGACATGACGTACCTGGGCGCTCCCGCGCAGTTCCCGGGGCGGAACGAAGCCGTCGGCGATGTGGAGCCCGTGGTCGGCGCCGTCGCTGACCGGCTCGGTGACGCGCCCGGTGCGCGCGATCAGCCGTACGAGTCGCGTGGTGGAGCGGGCGGGCTGGAAGGGGGTGCTCATGCGGACGTCCACGAGGCGGACGCCACCTCCAGGTCGAGCGCGGCCTGGAGCTCGGCCTGGTCAGCCAGGACGAGCGACAGGGTGACGCGTGCCGCTGCCAACAACTCCCGGACCGCGGGCACCGAGAGGGAGTAGACGACCTCGCCGCCGATGCGTTGCTGCCGCACGAGCCCGGCCCGGCGCAGGATGCCGAGCTGCTGGGACAGTGCGCTGGGTTCGTTGTCCAGTCGGGCCAGCAGCTCATGGACGGCGTGGTCGCGCTCGCTGAGGAGTTCGAGCACGCGGATCCGTACGGGGTGGCCGAGCGTTCGGAAGAGCTCGGCTTTCGCCTGGTGCAGCGGGACGGGCACAGCGTCGACCTCTCGACTTCATGATTTCTGCACATAAGCTACGACGCAACCGGGACGCCCGCCAAGAACGTGACCGCAGGCCGGACGCCGCCCCCCTTGCAGAACGTGGGGGGCGCGTAGTCTGTCCGCCACTGGCAGACCTGGACGAGAGGCCACCATGACCGACCTGTACGAGACCCTGCTGCGCGAGGAGCGTGAGATCGTCGCGACCGACTTCACGCTGCAGGACGCCTGGGAGCTCGGCTCGCGGATGCGGCAGGAAGCCGCGGCGTCCGGCCTGCCGATCGTGATCGGCATCGTGCTGGGCCGGCAGCGGGTCTTCCACGCGGCCCTGCCGGGCTCCAGCGCGGACAACGACGACTGGCTGGAGCGCAAGATGCGCGTGGCGCTGCGCTACGGGCGCGCGTCACTGGCGGTGGGGGAATCGTTCCGCGTGGCGGGCAAGGACTTCGACACCGCCTCCCGGCTCGACCCGGGCCGCTTCGCCGCGCACGGGGGCGTCGTCCCGATCCGGCTGGCCGGCGGGGTCGTCCTCGGGGCGGTGGGCGCCTCGGGCCTGCCCCAGCGTGAGGACCACGCCTTCGTCATCCGGCACCTGCGCGACCAACTGGCCGCGCGTCCGGCCTGATCGACGCAGACAGGCACTTCCCGCAGACTCCGGCCGGCCCTAGCCTGATCCCACACGATCCACGAGGGAGGCGCCATGACCGCCGCGACGAAGCGTGTGGGGATCCTGACGGCCGGCGGCGACAGCCCCGGTTTGAATGCCGCGATCCGCGGCTTCGGGAAGGCCGCCATCGGCCATCACGGGATGGAGCTGGTGGCGTTCCGCGACGGCATCCGCGGCCTCGCCGAGAACCGCTGGGTTGAGATCGACAGCAAGGCGCTGTCCGGCATCCTGACGGTGGGAGGCACCATCCTGGGCACGAGCCGGGACAAGGTGCACCGCATGGTGGTCGACGGTGAGGTCCGCGACATGGTGCCCACCATCATTGAGAACTACCACGGACTCGGCCTCGACGCGCTCGTCATGCTGGGGGGCGGCGGCACCGCCAAGAACGCCCTGCGGTTGTCGGAGGCGGGGCTCAACATCGTCACGCTCCCGAAGACGATCGACAACGACGTGGCGATGACCGACACCAGCTTCGGCTTCGCGACCGCCATGGAGATCGCCACCGAGGCCATCGACCGGCTGCACAGCACCGCGCACAGCCACCACCGGATCATCCTCGCCGAGATCATGGGGCACCGCGCCGGGTGGCTGTCGCTCGGGGCGGGCATCGCCGGCGGCGCGGACATCATCCTCATCCCGGAGATCCCCTACAGCGTGGACAGCGTCGTGGCGACGATCAAGGCGAGGATGGCGGCCGGCAGTCGCTTCAGCGTGGTCGCCGTGGCCGAGGGGGCGCGGGACACCTCGGACGCCGCCGACATCGAGGCGGCTGAGCTCCTCGTGAAGGCCGCGAAGACCCCCGAGGCCGCCCGCGCGGCCCGCCAGCACCGAGCCAACGTGGTGGACGCGCAGCGCGAGCACACCTTCAAGCTCGCAAGGGCGCTCGAGGCCGCGACCGGGCTGGAGTCCCGCGTCACGATCCTGGGCTACGTCCAGCGGGGCGGGACGCCGTGCGCTGCAGACCGGCTGCTCGGCAGCCGCCTCGGCGCGGCGGCCGCGGACCTGGTGGAGAGCGGGCACTTCGGTGTGATGGTGGCCGCTCGCGGCGAGAACGCCGAACCGGTGCCGCTGGCCGAGGTGGCGGGGAAGCTCAAGTACGTGCCAACCGACCACCACTGGGTGCAGACCGCCCGGAAGCTCAGGACCGGCCTGGGCGACTGAGCGCCTCAGCCCTCGACGGGCCGCAGCCAGACGGTGCTGAGCGGTGCGAGCCCGAGCCGGACGCCGGCGGGCTGCCCCGCCCACGGCTCGGGCTCGGCGGTGACGCGGTAGGTGGGGGAGTCCCAGGAGTCGTGGTAGCGCCAGGACGCGGTGTTGAGCACGACCTCCCACTCCCCGGCCACCGGCAGCCCCACGCGATGGTCGGCCAGCGCGACGTCCGCGAAGTTGGTGACGCACACCAGCGCTGTGTCCTTCCGGGTGGCTGTGTCCTCCCGGGTGGCTGTGTCCTCCCGGGTGGCCGCGTCCTTCCGCGTGGCCGCGTCCTTCCGGGTGGCCGTGTCCGTGTGAGTGGCTGTGGCGTCGCCTCCCAGCCGGACGAACGAGAAGGCGCGGCTGCCCGGCTCCGCGGCGTCCACCCATGCGAACGCCGCGGGGTCGTCGTCCGTTGACCACAGCGCCGGCGTCCGGGTGTAGAGGTGGTTGAGGTCGCGCACGAGGGCCTGCACGCCGGCATGGTCCCGGTCCGTCAGGAGCGTCCAGTCCAGTTCGCCGAGGGCGCGCCACTCGCGGGGCTGCGCGAGTTCGCTGCCCATGAAGAGGAGCTTGCGGCCCGGGTAGGCCCACATGAGCGCCAGGTAGGCGCGCAGGGTCGCCAGGCCGGCCGCCCGGTCCCCGGGCATCTTCGCGAGCAGGGAGCCCTTCCCGTGCACGACCTCGTCATGGCTGATCGCCAGCACGTAGCGTTCCGACCAGGCGAAGCGGAGCGTCTCGGTGAGCGTTGCGCGATGCCAGCCGCGGTACTCCGGCGGCGTGCGCAGGTACTCCAGGGAGTCGTGCATCCAGCCCATGTTCCACTTGAGGCCGAAACCCAGGCCCCAGCGGCCCTCCCAGCTGGTGATGCCGGGCCAGGCGGTCGACTCCTCGGCCACCGTCACGATGCCGGGCACCCGGCGGTACGCCGTCGCGTTCATCTCCTGCAGGAACGCCACGGCTTCGAGGTTCTCGTTCCCTCCGTACCGGTTGGGCTGCCACTCGCCGTAGGGGCGGGCGTAGTCGAGGTAGAGCATCGAGCTGACGGCGTCCACCCGCAGGCCGTCGGCGTGGAACTCCGTCAACCAGTAGAGGGCGCTGGCGTAGAGGAAGTTGCGGACCTCGGGCCGGCCGAAGTTGAAGATGAATGTCTGCCACTCCGGGTGCCAGCCGCGGTGAGGTTCGGGGTCCTCGTAGAGCTGGGTGCCGTCGAAGCGGGCCAGCGCCCACTCGTCGACGGCGAAGTGCGCCGGCACCCAGTCGAGGATGACGCCGATCCCCGCCTGGTGGAGACGGTCGATGAGCAGGCGCAGCCCGTCGGGGTCGCCGCGCCGGGCGTCCGGGGCGAAGTACGAGGTCACCTGGTAGCCCCAGGAACCCTCGTAGGGGTAGTGCATGACCGGCAGGAACTCCACGTGCGTGAAGCCGAGGTCGGTGAGGTAGCCCGGGAGCTCGTCGGCGAGTTGCTCCCACGACCGACCGCGCCGCCACGAGCCGACGTGCATCTCGTAGACCGACATCGGGGCCGGGGCCGCGGCACTCTCCGCGCGCCGGGCCAGCCAGGCGTCGTCGCCCCAGACGTGGCGGCTTGTGACCACCCGGGACGCCGCCCCCGACGGCCCGTCCACGCAGAACGCGAGCGGGTCGGCCTTGTCGCGCCAGACGCGATCGGCGCCGAGGACCTCGTATTGGTAGCGGGTGCCGTCCCCGAGGCCGGGCACGAAGAGTTCCCAGATTCCCGACGCTCCCAGGCGCCGCATCGGGAGGGCGCGGGCGTCGCGCGGACCGTCCGCAGGGGCGACCCGGACGCCGTGGGCGTGCGGTGCCCACACGGCGAACGAAGTGCCGTCGACTCCGTCGAGGGAGCGGACGTGGGCGCCCAGCTTGGTCCAGAGGAGCTCCTGACGGCCCTCGGAGATGAGGTGGAGATCGTCGGCGTCCAGGGTGGGGGCGAAGCGGTAGGGGTCGTCGAGCTCCACCCGGCCGTCGCGCCGTTCGGAGACGAGGCGGTAGGCAGTGCGCCCGGGCGGCAGGACACCCACCCACACGCCCCGGTGTTCCCGCTCGAGACGGGTGTGGCCCCAGGGTCCGTGCGCGACGAGTCCCTCGGCGAGCGGGTCGAGGACGCGCAGCGTGACGCCGTCCCCCCAGGCGTGCGGCCCGAGGACGGTGTGGGGATCGGGGTGCTCCCCCCGCAGGAGCCGGGACAGTTCCTGCGGCTCGACGGGTCTGAGCCCGGGCGTGATCATCGTGTTCCTCGCTTCGCCGATTGCTCAACCTCGTCGATCCTAGGCCAGCCGGGGGCCTGGCCGCGTGCGGGAGGGCGGGTTGCCTCAGGTTCCCGTCATCAGGGCGCGGACCAGCCGGGCCGTGTCGCTCGGCGTCCGGCCCACGCGGACGCCGACCGCCTCGAGCGCCTCCTTCTTGGCGCGGGCCGTCCCCGACGTGCCGGACACGATGGCCCCCGCGTGCCCCATCGTCTTGCCCTCGGGGGCGGTGAAGCCCGCGACGTAGGCGACGACGGGCTTGGTGAGGTGCTCGGCGATGAAGGTTGCGGCCCGCTCCTCGGCGTCCCCGCCGATCTCTCCGATCAGGACGATGCACTCGGTGCCGGGGTCCTCCTCGAAGGCGGCGAGGCAGTCGGTGTACGCGGTCCCGATGATCGGGTCGCCGCCGATGCCGACCGCCGTCGAGAAGCCGATGTCGGCGAGTTCGAACATCATCTGGTAGGTCAGCGTGCCCGACTTGGAGACCAGACCGACCGGGCCGGGCCTGGCGATCTGGGGCGGGATGATACCGACGTTGCTGCGCCCCGGCGAGATCAGCCCCGGGCAGTTCGGGCCGATGATGCGGACGCCGCGGGCCGCGGCCGCCGCACAGAATTCCGCGGTGTCGCGGACGGGGACGCCTTCGGTGATGCAGACGACCAGCTCGATCCCGGCGCCCACGGCGTCCAGCACGGCCGCGCGGACGAAGGGTGCCGGCACGAAGATGACGCTCACGGTCGCTCCCGTGGCGTGGCGCGCCTCACGCATCGAGTTGAACACCGGGATCGGGTCCTCCTCGAAGCGGATCGACTGGCCGCCCTTGCCGGGGGTGACGCCCGCGACGACCCGGGTGCCGAACATCACCATGCGGTGGGTGTGCTTGCGGCCTTCGTTGCCGGTCATCCCCTGGACGATGACCTTGCTCGTGTGGTCCAGCCAGATGGTCATTGTTCCTCCGCCTCGAGGGACGCGCTCGCGAGCTCGGCGGCCGTGCGGGCGGCGTCGTCCATGGTGTCGACCACGGTGACCAGGGGGTGGTCGTACTCGCGCAGTATCTGGCGGCCGACATCCACGGCGTTTCCGTCGAGCCGGACGACGATGGGCTTCGTGGCGCGGTTCCCCAGTGCACGCAGCGCCTCGCGGATGCCCTTGGCCACCTCCGAGCAGGCCGTGATGCCGCCGAACACGTTGACGAAGACCACGCTGACCTGCGGGTCGGACAGGATGATCTCCAGCCCATCGGCCATCACTCGCGCCGAGGCACCGCCCCCGATGTCCAGGAAGTTGGCCGGACGCGGCGACCCCGGCAGGTCGGCTCCGGCGAGTGCGACGACGTCGAGCGTGCTCATGACGAGCCCCGCGCCGTTGCCGATGACGCCGACGTGCCCGTCGAGCTTGACGTAGTGAAGGTCCAGCGCGCGGGCACGCACCTCGAGCGGGTCGTCGAGCGAGGTGTCACGCAGCGCGTCCCACTCGGCGTGCCGGAAGGCCGCGTTGTCGTCGAGGGTGACCTTGGCGTCCAACGCGACGACGCGGCCGTCGGCGAGCCGCGCGAGGGGGTTCACCTCGACGAGCGTCGCATCAGACTCGGCGTACGCGCGTCCGAGCAGGGTGAGCACCCGCGTCACCTCGTCGCGGACGTCCTCGGCGAAGCCGGCCGCGGCGACGAGTTCGTCCGCGGTGACCGCGTCCAGGCCAACCCGCGGGTCGACGTGCCGACGGACGAGGGCGTCCGGGCGTTCGCGGGAGAGCGTCTCGATGTCCATGCCCCCGGCGGTGGTGCACAGGGCGAGGTAGTTGCGCTCGGCCCGGTCCACCAGCTCGCGCTTGGTGCCCTCGCCCGCGGTCAGCGCGATCAGAAAGCAGATGAAGAACACGCCCAAAAAGGAGAGGGCGGTCATCTGGGCCCTGAGCTGCGTCGCCTTTCT
>CAZZGU010000039.1:13755-15705 GCA_964653755.1 uncultured Nigerium sp.
AGTAGTACTCCTCCGCGATGTCGACGCCCTCGGCGACCATGACCGCGTCGACCGGGTGTCCCTTGATCGTGAGCCCGAGGATCCTTGCGGCCTGGTCGGCGGCCTCGTCTGGTCCGTGCGCGAGCTTGACGCCTCCGGCCTTGCCGCGGCCGCCGGTCCTGACCTGTGCCTTCACCACGACCACGTCGGTTCCGAGGCGCTCGGCCGCCTCGCGCGCCTCGGTGGGGGTCCGGGCCACGAAGCTGCGCGGAACGGGGACGCCGTGGCGTGCGAAGATGTCCCGCGCCTGGTACTCGTAGAGGTCCATCCGTTCGTCCCGTCGTCGTGCGGGGAGGGGTCCGGCCCGTCCCCCGCGGGCCCGCCGCACGTCCCATCGTGGCCCAGTCGGCAGGTGCGCGCCACCCCCGGGGTGCCCTGGTGGGCGACACGACGCAGCCTCCCGTACGGACTCGGCGGGCGGACGTCGCTGGGCTACACTGGCCGCACTAAACGTGCTCCGGGGTCGGTGCAAGTCCGAACCGGCGGTCATAGTCCGCGACCCGACGCCGTGCTCGACACGGCGGCGGTTGACCCGGTGGAACTCCGGGACCGACGGTGAAAGTCCGGATGGGAGGAAGCACGCGGCGCCTTCGCGGCGTCCCTGTGGGCGAAGCTCACGTGGGCGCACGGGAGGCGTCCGTTGCGACCTGCAACATGGCCCCGGGTACCCGACCGGAGGCCCCGATGAGCAGCCCGACCGAGCGTCCGACGCTGGTGGTGCGCACGCCGCGCACGCTTGCCGCGCCGTGGCTGGCCGCAGCGCTGGGCGTGGCCGGCTGGTACGCGATCGTGGCGGTGTCGGCGATGCCGGCCTTCCTTCTTCCCACCCCTGACGCCGTGGTCGGCCGATTCCTCGCTGACGTGACCGGGCCCGTGATCTGGCCGTTCGTCGGCGTGACCCTCGCCGCAGCAGTCGGCGGGAGCCTGCTCGGCGCCGCGGTGGCGTTGCCCCTGGCCATCCTCACCCACCGCTCGGCGTGGGTGAACGCCGCCCTCGCGCCGTTCCTCGGCGCCACCCAGGCCATTCCTGCGATCGCCCTCGCGCCGCTTCTCGTCCTGTGGGTCGGCTACGGGCTCGGCCCGGTGATCCTGCTGTGCGGACTCATGGTGTTCTTCCCGATCCTCGTCGCCTCGGTCGTCGGGCTGCGCCACGTGGATCCGTCCGTGGTCGACGCCGCGCGCATGGACGGCGCGGGCAGCCTGGCGCTCCTCCGCTACATCGAACTGCCACTTGCGCTGCCCTCGATCCTCGCAGGGCTTCGGAACGGGTTCACCCTGTCGGTGACCGGCGCCGTCGTCGGCGAGATGGTGATGGGCGGCCGCGGCCTTGGGCAGCTGCTGGCGGTCCAGCGTGACTCGGTCGACACGGCCGGGATGTTCTCGACGATCATCGTGCTGTGCGCGATGGCGTCGGTGGCCTATTCCCTGATCCTCCTGGTCGAACGACGATCCCAGGTGGTGCAGTCCCTGCGGGGAAGGACCTCGCAGGGGTGATGGAAGGACAATGCGCATGACCGTACCGTTCCGCCTGTTCGCCACGCTGGCCGCGGCGCTGACGCTCGCCCTCGCCGGGTGCGCGGTCACGCCGCCCGTCCAGACGAGTTCGTCGTCGGAGTCGGTCACGGTGGGCCTCTCCTATATCCCGAACATCCAATTCGCTCCCCTCTACGTGGCCGATGCCGAGGGCCTGTTCACCGAGCGCGGGGTCACCGTGAGCCTGCGCCACCACGGCTCCAACGAGGGCCTGTTCACGGCGCTCGGGTCCGGTGACGAGCACTTCGTCGTCGCCGGCGCGGGGGAGCTCATGCAGGCGCGCTCCCAGGGCATGGACCTGGTCGCCATCGCCCAGTACTACCGCCAGTACCCCGTGGTCCTCATCGTGCCCGAGACCTCCCCGATCCAGTCGCCGGC
>CAZZGU010000040.1:0-2184 GCA_964653755.1 uncultured Nigerium sp.
CCGATGAAGAACCAGGGCCGCCGGAACCGGAAGGCGCCGGCGCCGTCGACGAGGGCGAATCAGCGGCGTCCCGGGACCCCCACCACGTGGTCGGGGAGGAGGTGTTCGCCTTCGGGCGTGGGGTCGGGTTCGGCTTCCTGGAGGGGTGCGCCGAGGGGGTTGAGGAGGGAGCCGCTGCCTTCGAGGAGTCCTGGGGGTCGTGGGTCCATGGAGGCGACGTTGCTGACGATCACGCGCGGTCTCATGAGCCAGCCCTGCCCGCGGGGTCGATCCGTGAGCCAGGGGTCTTCCTGGGCGAGTGTTGCCGGCTCGGTCGCGAAGCAGATCGCTTGTTCGAATTCTCATGGAGCTGGTGTGGGGACTCATGGGCACGCGGTCCAGCATGGTCGAGGGTCGGTCCTTCTCGTCCGGCCCGGTTGTTTGACGGTCCCCATGCCACGAAGTGACCATGACGTTGGGGATGATGAACGGCATCGTCGGGTACGTCGCCACTGGGAACATCGGGGCGCGGATCGGCGCTGTGACCGGCGCCCTGAGTGGAGCTGCCCTCGGGTTCTGGCTGGCGCGTAAGAAGCCGGTCTAGCGCTGTTCCTACGATGTCTGGTGACGGTTCGCCGTGTCAGCCACTCGGCTCGTCCGGATGATCGCGGGCGTCAAGCCGTCCCCGTATTGCAGCGGCGCGGAGGGCCACAAGGCTGAGGTCGTCGTCGACGAGTGCGGCGAGGGGGACGAGCTTCGCGAGGGCGCCGTAGCCCGCCATCCCGAGGACCGCCCAAAGGAGGACCGCCACATTCAACACCAACGCAGCGACGGCCAGTCTCTCAACACCCGCAGAGCCGTCAACGACCACAAGAAGTCACGCCGCCCAGGGGCCCGCAGCACCCGATGGCGCCCAGCACGCGGGAGCGGACGTCTCTGGTGTCGGTGAACCGACTGAGTTATCAGAAGCGGGAGAGGCGGGAATCGCTCTGGGCGTCCGACAGGCGCTTCTACAACTGGATTGCCACGTGCCCGAGACCGCCTGCCCCGATCGCCACTGCGGTGGCGCCAGCACCATCGGCAACACCGGTACCCTCCGAGTGTGACTCCCAAGACGCCCTCTCCCGCCTACTCCGTCCGGATCCGTCTGCGCATGGTGAACGAACCCGGCACCCTCGGACGCGTCGCCGTCGCCATCGGGGGTGTCGGGGCCAACATCACCGCACTGGAGGGGTTCGTCGTCAAGGGGGCCTTCCTCGAGGACGACATCACCGTCTACTGCGGCTCGATCGAGCACCAGCAGGAGGTGCGCGAGGCCGTCGAGGGGCTGGACGGGGTCGAGATCCTCGAGTGGGACGACCGCGTGCACAGCCTGCACGAGGGCGGGAAGATCGAGGTCGTCTCCAAGTCGGTCCTCGCTGACATGGACGACCTCGCCATGCTCTACACGCCGGGGGTGGCCCGTGAGTGCAGGGCCATCGCGGCGGACCCGGACCGTTCTTTCACCCACACCATCCGAAAGAACACCGTCGCAATAGTTTCCGACGGTACCGCCGTGTTGGGGCTCGGCAACATCGGTCCCCGCGCCGCGATGCCGGTGATGGAGGGCAAGGCCCAACTGTTCAAACACTTCGCGGGGGTCGACGCCTTCCCGATCTGCATCGACACCACCGATCCCGACGAGATCGTCTCCCTGGTGCAGAAGCTCGAGCCGACCTTCGGCGGGATCAATCTGGAGGACATCGCGGCGCCGCAGGCGTTCGACATCGAGGAGCGGCTGTCGGCGTCCATGGACATCCCGGTGTTCCACGACGACCAGCACGGTACGGCCATCGTCGTCGTGGCCGCGCTGATCAACGCGCTGAAGGTCGTGGGCAAGGACATTTCCGGCATCAAGGTCGTCACCGCCGGAGTCGGGGCGGCCGGCATCGCCGTGATGAAGATGATCATGCAGTTGGGCGCCACGCACATCGTCGGCGTCGACCACGCAGGGGTCGTGCACGAGGGGCGCGAGGACCTGGACTCCAGCAAGCGCTGGTTCGCCGAGCAGACCAACCCGGAGAACCTCGAGGGCAGCATCGCCGACGTGATCGGTGGCGCCGACGTGTTCATCGGGCTGTCGGCTCCCAACGTCCTCACCGTGGACGACGTGCGGGCCATGGCGCCCAACCCGATCGTGTTCGCGATGGCGAACCCGGACCCGGA
>CAZZGU010000040.1:2194-4300 GCA_964653755.1 uncultured Nigerium sp.
GGAGATCCGTCCGGAGCTCATCAAGGACATCGCTGCGGTCATCGCCACCGGGCGCAGCGACTTCCCGAACCAGATCAACAACGTGCTCGCGTTTCCGGGCATCTTCCGCGGCGCCCTCGATGCCCGGGCCCGCAGGATCACCGAGGGGATGAAGCTCGCCGCCGCGCACGCCATCGCCGACGTGGTGGGCGATGAACTCCACCCCCAGCACATCATCCCGTCGGTGTTCGACCCCCGAGTGGCCCCCGCTGTGGCGGAAGCCGCGCGGGCCGCTGCCATCGCCGAGGGTGTGTGCCGCCCGGGAACGCCCCGTTCCTAGTGGGGACAATTCGTCCCGCAGTCGGCCCGTCCCCGTGACCACATCGCGGCGGTCGCAGCCGGGACGTGCCGGGTGCGGTAGGACTCGGGTGTCGTCCGGCGGGCCAGCCGGTGCCGGTCGCCCACGGCGTCCGCCATCAACAGTCACAACCAGAAGGAACTGCCATGGAGCCGGTGAAGGTCATTCCGTGCCTCGACATGAAGGATGGGCGCGTCGTCAAGGGGGTCAACTTCGTCGGGCTTCGCGACGCCGGCGACCCCGTGGAGAACGCGCGCTTCTACTCGGCCGAGGGCGCGGACGAGTTGGCCATGCTGGACATCGCCGCCACCGTGGAGGGCCGCGCCAACCGGATCGAGTGGGCCAGGAGCGTCGCTCAGGTCATCGACATCCCGCTCGTCGTCGGGGGTGGCATCGCCTCGCTCGCCGACATCACGGACCTTTTCGACGTCGGGGTGACGCGGGTGTCCATGAACAGCGCCGCCGTGAAGAACCCCGCCCTCATCGAAGAGGCGGCAGCAGCTTTCGGAGCCGACCGCATCGTCGTGGCCATCGACGGACGTCGCAACGACGCGCTGCCCTCGGGCTTCGAGGTCGTGGTCTCCGGCGGCCAGCGGGGGACCGGCCTGGACTGTGTGGCGTGGGCGCGCGAGTGCCAGGAGCGTGGCGCGGGGTTGCTCCTGCTGACGAGCATGGACGGCGACGGCACGCTGGCGGGCTACGACATCGCGTTCACGAAGGCGATCGCGGACGCCGTGGCGCTCCCGGTGATCGCCTCCGGTGGAGCGGGCACCCTCGAGCACTTCTCGGACGTCGTCGAGCAGGCCGGCGTGGCCGCGGTGCTGGCGGCGTCCGTCTTCCACTTCCGGACCTTCAGCATCCGCCAGGTCAAGGACCACCTCGCGAGCAGGGGAATCCCCGTCCTCCACTGAGGCACCCCCCCTTCGGGGTTCCGGAGTTCAGGTCGCGATGGGCCAGGTCAGGACGCCTCCCGGTCCCAGTGGCGTGCGACGGCGACCGAACCCACGGGATGGCCGTCCGGGTCCTTCACCATGGCGAAGGTCATGATCACGTAGATCGGGTCGCCCGATGGAGTGAGCGCCTTGGTGCGCCGGGCCGTGCCGTCGGAGCGCAGGCGGCCCGACTCCATCGCCGCGAAGAACCCGCGGTCATGGGCAGCGCGCATCCGCTCGGGGATGATCGTCTTGATGTCCTGGCCGAGCAACTGGCCGGAGGTCCAGCCGAACAGCCGTTCCGCGAAGCCGTTCCACGCCCGGATGGTCCCCTCGTGGTCGATGACGATGACCGCATCGCCGGCCTGGTCGAGGGCGGCCGCCTTGAATGCCTCCAGCTCCACCTGTCCTCCTGCCATCCGAAGACCTCAGCCTAACCCGAGCCGTGGTGAGACCGAACACACCGGCGCGGCCGTTCAGTTTGACAGGAGGAACCGGGCGCCGGGCCGGGAAAGGGTTTGCATGTCCTGACAGGATCGGGTCATGTCGAACCAGTCCGAGGAACACGACCGTCTCGCCACGTCCCCCCACGCGTCGGACGCTTGGCGGCTGTGGGGTCCCTACGTCGCAGCGCGCCAGTGGGGGACGGTCCGCGAGGACTACTCCGCCGACGGCGACGCCTGGCGGTCGTTCCCGTTCGACCATGCCCACCTGCGCGCCTACCGCTGGGGAGAGGACGGGCTGGCGGCGATCTGTGATCGTTTCGGGTTCCTCAACCTCGGGCTCGCGCTGTGGAACCGGCAGGACGACCGGCTGAAGGAGCGGCTCTTCGGATTG
>CAZZGU010000040.1:4310-7981 GCA_964653755.1 uncultured Nigerium sp.
CAACCACGGCGAGGACGTCAAGGAGCACTGGTGGCCGCTGGACGCCACTCCCACCCACGCGTGGTCGCGTTACCTGTACCGCTACCCTCAGGCCGCCTTCCCCTATGCGCACCTGCGGGAGGAGAACGCGCGTCGCGGCCTCACCGACGACGAGTTCGAGCTCGCCGACACCGGCGTGTTGGACGACGACCAGTTCTTCGACGTCGTCGTCACTCACGCGAAGGCGTCCCCCCAGGACATCTGCGTCGAGATCTCCGCCACCAACCACGGCCCCGAGCCCGCGCCGCTCGACCTCGTCCCGCAACTCTGGTTCCGCAACACCTGGGCGTGGGAACGCGACGACCGGCAGCCCTTGATCAGCTTCGTTCCCGGCATTTCGGTGGGGCGGACGTCCGGGGTCACGCTCCGGGCCGATCACGATTGGCTGGGCCGCTACTTCCTGGCCGCCGAAGGCAACCCCGAGATCCTGTTCTGCGACAACGAGACCAACAACGAAGCCCTCTACGGCACGCCGTCCGCGTCGCAGTACCCCAAGGACGCCGTCCAGCGGGCCATCGTGCACGGGCAGATGGACGCGGTGAACCCTCTCCATGTGGGGACCAAGGCAGCGCTGCGTTACCGCTTCGACTCGGTGGCGCCGGGCGAGACCGTCAGCGTTCGGTTGCGCCTCGTGGCGGACGCCGTGCCGTCACGTCCCTTCGCCGGGACGTTCGACGCCATCCTGGCGGAACGCCGCACCGAGGCCGACGCGTTCTACGCGGCCGTGATCCCGCCGACAACCTCGCCGGAGGAGGCCCACGTGGCGCGGCGCGCCTTCGCAGGCCTCCTGTGGGCCAAGCAGTTGTACCGCTACGACGTGCGGGCCTGGCTGGACGGGGACCCCGGTTCCCCCGTCGCACCGCCTCCCCACCGGGCGGGGGGACGAAACGAGCACTGGCGGCACATGACGCTCGCCGACGTGATCTCGATGCCGGACGAATGGGAGTACCCGTGGTTCGCGTCCTGGGATCTCGCCTTCCACTGCGTTGCCTTGGCCCACGTCGACCCCGCGTTCGCCAAGGACCAGATCGTGCTCATGTGCCGGGAGTGGGTGCAGAACCCTGACGGCGCGTTCCCGGCCTACGAGTGGGCCTTCGACGACGTGAACCCGCCGACCCTGGTGTGGGCGGCGTGGCAGGTGTACCTCATCGACGGCTCCCGCGACCGGGCCTTTCTGATCAGGGTGCTCACGAAATTCCTGCTCAACTACGCGTGGTGGATCAACAGGAAGGATGCCGACGGCTCCAACCTGTTCGAGGGCGGCTTCCTGGGGCTGGACAACATCGGCCTGTTCGACCGGTCGGCCCCGCTCCCGGACGGAGTGCGCCTTGAGCAGTCCGACGCGACCAGTTGGGTGGCATTCATGTCGCTCGTCATGCTGCAGATGTCGTTGGAACTGGCACGGACGGATCCTGCGTGGGACGAGCTCGCGGGCACTCTCCTGCAGCGCTTCTTCGCGATCGCGGAGGCGATGGAACACCTGGGGTCCGCAGCGGTCAGCCCGTGGAACGACGAGGACGGCTTCTTCTACGACATGCTGGTGGACCGCGACGGAGCGCACCAGCTTCGGGTCCGCTCGCTCGTGGGATTGCTGCCGCTCATGGCGATCGCACCCGTTCCCGCCTGGGTCAGCCGCGAACTCCCGGACTACATGGACCGCCTGAAGTGGCTCGACCGGCATCGTCCCGGGCTCATGCGTGCGCTCGTCCGGGAGCCGACGCCCGCGGGTCTCGACATGGTCCTCACCCTCGTCGACCCCGACCGAGCCCGACGCGTCCTCGCCCGCTTGCTCGCCGAGGAGGAGTTCTACTCTCCGTTCGGGATCCGGTCGCTGTCCGCGGCGTACCGTGCGGGGCACACCGATTGGGTGAACGGCGAGCCCCTCACGATCCGTTACGTTCCGGGCGAGTCGGACTCGCGGATGCTCGGCGGCAACTCCAACTGGCGTGGACCCGTATGGCTGCCGGTCAACGCCCTGCTCCTGGACGCCGTGCGGTCGTACGCCGCCGCGTTCGAGGACCTGGCGGTCGAGTTCCCCGTGGGCTCGGGGACGCAGACCCTGCTGGCCGACGTCGCGGACGACCTCGAGCGACGGTTGCGTGCCCTGTTCCTTCCGGGGCCGGACGGTCGGCGCCCGGCGACGCCGCGGGACTTCCCCTCCGGGCCGCTGTGGGACGTCCACCCGACATTCAGCGAGTACTTCCACGGCGACGACGGCCGCGGCCTCGGCGCCCAGCACCAGACCGGCTGGACCGCCATGGTGGCCCACTGGATCTGCGTCCACCCGGACTGACGGCGTCCCGCGGGGCCTACCTCCGCCGCAGCGCGTCGTAGGTCTCGGGATCGGGGTGGCCCCGCGAGTCCGCATAGTGCTGGGCGAAGAGGACGCCCGACGCTTCGGCCGGCGGTACGAACTCGCCGCTCCCGCTGAGCATGCTGCTGATCTCCTCGCCGGTCATCCCCTCGCGGAGCGCCATCCGGGTGTGGGCCCAGGAGCAGGCGGGGCAGCCGTTGACCTCCGTCACGGCCAGCATGACCCGTTCGACGGCCTGGCGGTCGAGCAGGTGCTTCCGCCGGTTGGCGACCAGGACGCCGATCGCGTGGGGCAGCCTGACGAACGCCCCGTAGAGTTCGGCGAAACTGAAGCGCTTCTTGAATCCCTGGGCACTGTGGGACAGGTCAGGTGAGAAGCGAGGCATGTCCCGATGCTACGTCCCGGCATGTGACGGGCGCGGGTGACGGTGTTCAATGGATGCAGGAGGTTCATCATGCCCAAGGACAACCGTGCCCCGGACCGCCCCGTGAAGCACCCTGTCGCCGCCCGCGTCGCCCTCGTCGCGACGGCGGCCCTGGTCGGGGCGATCCTCACCGGACTGGCCAAGGGCCTGGCGTCACTCAAGTGACCACGCGGGACAGCCCCATGCTGGACGAGTCGTCGCGGCTGCGGGACTTCTACGCCCACCCGCTCGGTCGCGACGTCGTCGACAAGCTGCTGCACCAGCGGGGACACTCCAACCGCTGGGTCGACAATCCGATCGTGGGACGCCTCCGCCTGCGCACCCTCGGGCGCCTGGTCCGGCTGTTCACGGGGTCCGACCTGGTCTCGACCCTGATCACGCTGGCCAACGCAGAGCCGCACGCCCCCGACCCGGGCGAAGGGCCTCCCGTTCGTGCCTGGTGGAAGGAGGCGGTCTTCTACCAGGTGTTTCCGCGCAGCTTCTCCGACTCCGACGGCGACGGCGTCGGAGACCTGGGCGGGTTGCTCGCTCGACTGGACTACCTCGCCGAGCTCGGGGTCGACTGCGTCTGGCTCAGCCCCATCTTCGACTCCCCGAACGTGGATGGCGGCTACGACGTCCGCGACTACCGCGCGGTCATGGCCGAGATGGGGACGCTCGAGCAGATGGATGCGGTCATCGACGGGTGCCACCGCCGCGGCATGCGCATCATCCTCGACCTGGTGGTCAACCACACCTCCGACGAGCACGAGTGGTTCCGGCGCGCCGTCGAGGACCCGGACGGGCCCTACGGCGACTACTACTTCCTGCTCCCGCCCGACCCCGAGCACCCCGAGCAGCCACCGAACAACTGGAAGTCCGTCTTCTCGGGGTCGGCCTGGCGGTGGCTTCCCG
>CAZZGU010000040.1:7991-10718 GCA_964653755.1 uncultured Nigerium sp.
CCGAGGCGGAACGCTGGGTGCTCCACCTGTTCGCGCCCAGTCAGCCCGACCTGAACTGGGAGAACCCGCGAGTGCGCGACGAGGTCATCGACCTGTGCCACTGGTGGTTCGACCGCGGCATCGACGGCTTCAGGATGGACGTCATCAACTTCATCTCCAAGACCCCCGGCCTGCCAGACGGCCACGACTTCATCGGCGAGATCGTCGAAGTCGTGGGGGCCGAGCACTACTTCTACGGGCCCCGGCTGCACGAGTGCCTGCGCGAGTTGCGTGAGCGGGCCTTCGACCCGCCCGGCGCCCGCGAGGCCAAGCTGATGGTGGGGGAGACGCCCGGCATCGGCGTCGAGACTGGACGCCTGCTCACCGGTGCCGACCGCGGCGAACTCGACCTGGTCTTCAGCTTCGACCACCTGGAGTCGGGATCCTTCACGCGCTACGACGACTACCGCTACGACCTCGAGTTCTACAAGCGTTACCTGATCGACTACCAGGCGCGCCTGGGCAGCAACGACTGGCTCACGCTCTTCTTCGAGAACCACGACAACCCCCGCATGATCAGCAAGGTCAACCCGGACCCGCAGCACCGCGTCGCGCTGGGCAAGCTGCTGGGGACGCTGCTGCTCACGATGCGCGGCACACCCTTCCTCTATCAGGGCCAGGAGCTTGCCGCCGTGAACGAGCCCTTCGGAAGCATCGACGAGGTGCTGGACCTCGAATCACTCAACCGTTTCCGGGCGCAGGTCGAGTCGGGGAGGCCCGAGGTCGAGGCCTGGGCGGAGGTGCTCACGAGCACCCGTGACCATGCGCGTGTGCCACTGCGCTGGGACGCGGGCCCCGGCGGAGGTTTCACGACGGGCACTGCCTGGCTGGTGGGCCGCGCCGACCCGGGGTTCAGTGCCGCCGAGCAGGCGGACGACCCCGCTTCGGTGCTGAACCACTACCGCGGTCTTCTCGCCCTGCGCCGCCGCGCCAGCGCCTTCCGTCTTGGCGAGGTCGAGTTCGTGGACGCCGACCGTCCGGGCTACTTCGCCTGGTTCCGGACGGACCGGGACGAACGATATTTCGTCCAGCTGAACCTGACGGCCGAGCCGCTCCAGGTCCCGGACCCCGGCCCGGCTGCCGCATGCGTGCTCGGAAGCCGCGCCCCCCAGGAACCCGGAATCCTGGCCCCCTACGAGTCCCGGGTGTACCGCTGGGACGCCGAGCGGTAGCCCGAAAGCGCCTGACGAGCGCGTGGCTTCGTCGATCGGCAGCCCAGCCAGCTTAGGCTCGCCTCGTGAAGATCAGGGGTGTGCTCTTGCTCTCGGCGGTGCTCGCCGTCATCGTGGTCGCGATCAACGTCCTGCTGCCCAACGCCGTGCAGTTGCCGCGCGGAGGCCGTGAGGTCTTCCCCGAGTACCGACTCTTCGGTTACTCGGGGCACCCCGCGTCGGAGTCGCTGGGTCGTCTCGGCATCGGTGACATCGACGAGCGCATGCGCGAGATGGAGCAGCGGGGCGAGGACTTCCGCGACGACCGGGATCTCCTGCCGGTCATGGAGCTCATCACCGTGATCGCCCAGCCCCGCCCTGGCGAGGACGGCCTGTACCGCACGCGCGTCGGTGAGGAGACCATCGCGAACTGGCTGGCGACTGCGCGCGAGCACGACGCCATCCTGTTGCTGAACATCCAGCCCGGGCGTGCGGAATTCCTCGACGAGGTCCGTCACCTCGAGCGTTGGCTGGCCGAGCCTGACGTGGGCGTGGCGCTCGACCCGGAGTGGGCCGTGAACGCCGACCAGGTGCCCGGGAAGGTGTATGGCAGTACGAGCGGCCAGGAACTGGACGCCGTCGCCCTCTGGCTGTCGGAGCTGGTGAGCACCCACGAACTCCCCGAGAAGGTCATGGTCTACCACCAACTGCACGAGGACATCGTCGTCGATGAGGCGGCGCTGCGGCCCCACCCGGGCGTGGTGCTGGTGAAGTCCGTGGACGGCATCGGTAGCCCCGCCCAGAAGACGGCGGCGTGGAAGCGCCTCGTGGCGCGAACCCCGGAGCACGTCGCCATGGGGTTCAAACTCTTCTACGAGGAGGACACGCGCGGGGGGCGTCCGCTGATGACGCCCGAGGAGGTCATGGCTCTGGAGCCAACTCCCCAGTACGTCCTGTTCGAGTAGAAAAGGGAAAAGGGGTTCCCTTTCTTCGTGGAGGAATGCCTTCAGCAAGGGTTGGCTTGCCTTGGTTGTTCGCTTTTGTCGGCGGGATTACCGTGGTTGGGTGACGAATTCCGAGCCCCGAAACGGCGGTCTGGAACAACGCCTCAACGCGTTGCGCGCTGGCGTCCTGGGCGCCAATGACGGGATTGTCTCCACCGCGGCCGTGGTGGTGGGGGTCGCGGGGGCCACCGCCGACACCGGAACGATTGCCACGGCCGGCATCGCCGCCGCCGTGGGGGGAGCCGTGTCGATGGCGCTGGGGGAGTACGTCTCGGTGAGCAGCCACCGCGACAGCGAGAAGAGCATCATCATGCACACGAAGCGCGCTCTGGAGGCAGACCCGGACGCCGGACTCCAGGCCCTCGCGCGCGCCTACCAGGAGCGCGGCATCTCACCGGAGACCTCGCGCGCAGTGGCCGAGGAACTCACGGCGCACGACCCCGTCGACGCACACCTGCGGGCCCGTCACAACATCGACGCCACCGATGTGGCCAGCCCGTGGCACGCCGCGGTCGCTTCGTTCCTCGCGTTCA
>CAZZGU010000040.1:10728-15073 GCA_964653755.1 uncultured Nigerium sp.
CCGCCGGCGCGGTTCTGCCGTTGCTGGCTGTGCTCCTGCCCTCGCCCGAGACGCGCGTTCCGGTGGCCTTCGTCGCCACCCTGATCGGCCTCGCGCTGACGGGCGCCGTCGCAGCCGGCGTAGGCGGCGGGTCGCGTGCGCGGGCGGCGCTCCGCATGGTGGTCGGCGGAGCGCTGGCGCTGGCCGTCACCTTCCTGATCGGGGTCCTCGTGGGGTCGACCGGGGTGGTGTGACGCCAGCCGCCCGATCCCGTCAGCGCTGCAGGAGCGGGCCAGACCAGTGCGCCGGCCCCGTGCTGCCCGCGGGGTACTCGTCCAGCGGCACAGCGCCGGAACGCCAGGCCTCCAGCACGGGCTCGCAGATACGCCAGCACTCCTCGGCGAGGTCGCCGCGCACGGAGATGAGGCGGTTGTCGTCCAGGACGGCCGCCAGCACCTCGGCGTAGGGCGCCAGGGGGGTCTCGCCCACGGCTGCCTCGAGTTGCGCGGTTCCCAGCCGGAAGCGGCCACCGCCCTGGTTCGTCACGATCTCCACCGTGATCTCGTCGGGGTTGAGGTGGATCGTGAAGACGTTCGCGGGCGGGTAACCGCCCATGCCGTGGGGCGCGAATTCGACTGGTCGCAGGGTGATCCTCACCCCGCGGGCGTCCGCTGCGAGCGCCTTCCCGCTCCTCAGGCGAATGGGCACGCCCGACCAGCGCCGGTTGGCGATCTCGAGGTCCAGTTCCACCAGGGTCTCCGTGTGGCGATCCGGGTCGACGCCGTCCTCGTCGCGGTAGGCGGGCACTTCCCGGTCGCGGCTGGTGCCTGCCGCGTAGCGGGCCCGGCGCGAGGAGCGGGCCGGGTCCCCACCGGCCACCTGGGTCACGCTGAGGGCGTGCGCCATGAGGTCGTGGACCACGCGGGGTTCCAGTCGTGCCGGCTCCTCCATCGTCACCAGGGCGAGCACGAGCAGGAGGTGGCTCTGGATCATGTCGACCAGTGCACCGGCCGTGTCGTAGTAGCCTGCGCGCCCTTCCAACGCCAGCGTCTCGTTGGCCGTGATTTCGATGCTGGCCACGTGGGCGGCGCTCCAGACCGGCTCGAAGAGCCGGTTGGCGAAGCGGAGGGCGAGCAGGTTGAGCACCTGGGAGTCGCCGAGGAAGTGGTCGACGCGGAACACTTGGTGCTCGGCGCGGAAGCTGGCCAGCAGGGCGTTGAAGTCCCGCGCCGCTGCCAGGCTGTCCCCAAAGGGCTTCTCCAGGGCGAGGCGCAGGTTGCCGAGGTCACCGCAGCGCGCCAGGTGTTCGCAGGCCCTGCGCGTGATGGAGGGCGGCACCGCGAAGTAGAGGACGGTCGTGTCACGGTCGGGCAACGCGGCCAGCAGCGCCTCCATGCCCTCGCGCTCGGCGACGTCGACCTGCAGGTAACGGGACGCCGACACCACCGCCAGCGCCTGGTCGTCGTCGCAGCCCCCACGCACCAGCGCGTTCCCCACCTTCGCGCCCCACGCCGCCGGTTCGAGTGGCTCGCGTCCGACCCCCCACACCTCGACCCGACGGTCGGCGTCGCTGGCCAGCAGCATGCCCAGACCGGGCAGCAGCATGCGCTTGGTCAGGTCGCCCGTGACGCCCAGGATGACCAGTCTCTGCGGGTGCTGTGTCACGGTGGTTCCTTCCTCGCCCCCCGCCCGTGACTCTATTCCCGTCGGACCGCTACCGCTCGACGATCACGACGCTCGTGATCGTGTGCGTCACCCGGGGAGGAACGCCGTTGCCGCGGGGGTCGCCCCCGTCTGCCTCGATCGCCCTGACCACGTCCAGCCCGGCCGTCACTTGGCCGAACAATGAGTAGTCGGGTGGCAACGACGTGCCCGATTCCCCCGTGACGATGAAGAACTGGCTGCCGTTGGTGTCGGCACCCGCGTTGGCCATGGCCACCGAGCCGATCCGGTAGCCGCCCGCCGCGGGAAGCTCATCGGCGAACGTGTAGCCGGGGCCGCCGCGTCCGGTTCCGGTCGGATCGCCCGTCTGCGCCATGAATCCCTCGATGACCCGGTGGAACACGATGCCGTCGAAGTAGCGGTTCCGGGCCAGGAAGACGAAGTTGTTGACCGTGTTCGGCGCCTTCTGGGCGTCCAGGGTGATCTCGAAGGTGCCCACGTCGGTCGTGACGGTGGCCACGTAGGTGTTGGTCGGCGTGATGCACAGCGGCGGCGCCGCTGAGAAGGTTGTGGTGCGTTCCGCAGTCCCGGACGCCGGCGGGCACGATGCTGTCGAGGCGGGTGTGGCCGTCGGCGCGGGCGGGGGAGCCGTGGCAGAACACCCCACCAGGATCACCGACATCAGGGCGGACACCAGCAATGACACCTTGACCCGGCTGCTCTTCACGAGAGGAGTGTCTCAGCCGGCACCGACCTGGCCGTGGCCCCTCGTTGATTCGAGATGGGCGTCAATCCGAGACCAGCTGCGCCCACCCGTTCGCGAAGTAGGTCACGAAGGGCTCGCCCAGCATCTGGGAGCGCAGGTGGTCCCGCGTGACCGGGAAGGCGGGCGCCTCGTAGTCGGGGTCCTCGATGGCGTGCCGGGCGAAGTCGCGGTCGGCGATCGCGGCCTTCCCGACCAGTGCCAGGTCGGCCCCGCGCTCGAGCACGGCACGGGCCTCGGAGGCGCTCGTGATGCGGCCGGCCACGGCGAGGGCGGTCCCGTGTCGGGGCAGGCCCAGGTAGGGGTCGACGAGCAGCGGGCCGTCCTCGGCACCCGCGGGCAGCTTGTTCACGTCCCACAGGGAGAGGTCGAGGTAGTCGAGGTCGCCGCGCCGCAGCACGTCGGCGGCCAGGCGCACCATCTCGTCGGGGTCGAGTCCGAAGCGCTCCGGCGAAAGCCGCAATCCGACCTGGAAGCCTGGGTGGGTCCGGTTCCGGACGGCGTCGATCACCTCGTGGATGATGCGCGTCCTGCCCTCGAAGTCCCCGCCGTAGGCGTCCTGGCGCGTGTTCCTCGAGCCGTCGAGGAACTGGCAGAGCAGGTAGCCGTGCGCGCCGTGAATCTCGATCCCGTCGATGCCCGCGCGCTCAACCAGGGCAGCTGCGGCCGCGAAGTCGTCCACGACCTGGCTGACCTCGCCGGTCGTCAGCGCCCGGACTCCGGACTCCCGGTTGTCCCAGGGCGCGACCGCTGGCTCGCCCGAGGCGTCCGGGTTCGCGCGTTCGCCCCCGTGGTGCAGTTGCACCGAGGAGACCCCACCGGCCTGGCGCACGCCGTGGGCCAGGCGCTCCAGACCCGGGAGGTGCTGGTCGGACGTGGCGCCCGGCTGCCCGGCCCACGCCTTGCCTGCCCGGTTCACGTAGGTTGCTGCCGTCAGCGTGAGCCCGAAGCCCCCGTGGGCGCGGGCCAGCAGCCAGGCCAGGTCCATCTCGGAGAGGCTGCCGTCGGGGTGGCTCTGGGTGTTGGTCATGGGTGCCAGGGCCAGCCGGTTGGGCAGGTCGCGTCCGTGGCGTAGGGGCAGGGGGGAATGGAGCGAGGACATGGCGCCAGTGAAGCCTGCCGGCCGGGTGAGGACAAATCCCCCGCCGCGGCCACGCGGCCAGGGGGGAGCCACGCGCACTACACTGACTCCTCGTGGCCGTTGACATCCAAGCCGAACTCACCGCCCTGAATCGCTCCCTGAGCTCGATCGAGGCGGTGCTCGATCCTGACCGCAAGCGGGCGGAGATCGCCAACCTCGAGATCCAGGTCTCGGCGCCCGACCTCTGGGACGACCAGGCGAACGCGCAGAGAGTGACGTCCCGCCTGTCGTCGCTCCAGGCGGAGCTCGACAAGGTGACCGCCCTGCGGGAGCGCCTCGACGACCTCGAGGTCCTGGTGCAGCTCGGCCAGGAGGAGAACGACGCGGCCACCATGACCGAGGCCGAGCGCGAGTTGGCGAAACTGGCTGTGGACATTGAGGCACTCGAGGTGCGGACCCTGCTGTCGGGGGAGTACGACGAGCGCGACGCGCTGGTCACCATCAGGTCCGAGGCGGGAGGCGTGGACGCCGCCGACTTCGCCGAGATGCTGCTGCGCATGTACCTGCGCTGGTGCGAGCGCCACGGGTACTCCTGTGAGGTCTACGACACGTCCTATGCCGAGGAAGCCGGGATCAAGTCCGCGACCTTCACCGTGAAGGAGCCCTACGCCTACGGCATGCTGTCGGTGGAGCAGGGCACCCACCGGCTCGTGCGCATCTCGCCCTTCGACAACCAGGGACGCCGCCAGACCTCGTTCGCCGGGGTTGAGGTCCTGCCGGTGACGGAGGAGACCGACCACATCGACATCCCCGAGGCTGATATTCGCGTCGACGTTTTCCGGTCCTCGGGGCCCGGCGGG
>CAZZGU010000041.1:0-15002 GCA_964653755.1 uncultured Nigerium sp.
AGCGGCAGGTAGGCGTCCGATGCCTCCGTCTTCGTCGGCCGGCGCACCAGGCTGCCCTTCACCCGCTGGACTTGCCAGCCGATCCACGCCTGTTCCCGGGCGAGGTCGACGTCCTCCCACGAGAGCCCCAACACCTCACCCCTCCTCAGCCCCAGGACCAGCATCAGGACGTACGCGGCGTAGTAGGGATCATCGTCCCGCTTGGCGTTGTCGAGGAACGCACGCGACTGGTCGGCCGTCCATACGAGGACGCGCCTGGCCCGTGGCGTGGGCACCCGCACCATCGAGGCAACGTTCCGAGAGAGCAGATCCTCACGGACTGCGGCACTCAGGGCGCCGTGAAGAACGGTCCAGGCCTGATGGCGCGTCCACTCCGATGCCACCTGTTGACAGCACTCCCCCCGCGCGCAGCAGCGAGGCTTCGCACGCATCGCGTCCTTGCCCTGAGCGCAGCACTGGCAGCGGGTCTTGAGGTCGTTCAGCCACGACTGAACGTCTCTCACCGCGAGGCGATCGATCCGCTTGCGGCCCAGGTCGGGGACGATGTAGGCCCGCACGAAGAGTTCGTAGTTGGCGGCGGTCGTGGGGGCCAGCGTCGGCTTGACGGTCTCCTCCAGCCAACGGCGGAGGAACTCCGCAAGGCTGGGCGCGCTCGCCGGCACCGGCCCCCGGCGTGCCGCCACGGTGAGCTTCAGCCAACGCTCTCGCACGTCCTCGCGTGTCTTGCCGTACACGTATTTGCGTTGGCGCCGCCCGTCCGGGGTATCGATCCAGGCGTACGCCCCGTAGCCATGGCTGCACCGGTAGATGCTGCCCTCGGAGTTCCCGCGCTTGGTCATCGCAGCCAACGCTCCGATGCCCGTTCGGCGCGCTCGCGGATGTACTCATCGACCCACTCCGGGAGGATGCGCCTGGATCCGCCGTCCTTGAGGGAGCGGAGGTCGCCCTGGACGATCAGCATCCTCACCTTCGAGGGGCCGTATCCGAGCATCTGCGCGACCTGCTGCACGGTGTACCACTTCGGTTCCAGCGAGATCGTGCTCGACCGATCGCGATCCGGCTTCTGCTGGACCTGCGCCATACCTGCCTTCATGGGGTGTCTCCTTCTGTGAGGACCTGGGCGGCTGAACAAGCCGACGCTGGCTTCACCTACCCCTAAGCGCCGCCGGACGCCGCAGGCGCCCACTTGGTGTCAAATCGGCTCGGATACTGCGCGCCCGAGACCCCCACCCACCTTGACGCTCGGGCCCTCAGCCGCGGCTCGGTACGACTTTCGGCCACGAATTCGCCCGGATGTGGGCGCCCAGCGGCCTGTTTGGCGCTTCGGGAAGACGAGGAGTTGTCTTCGCGAAGGGCGGCGGTCATGGGTGGGTCGGTGTTGGGGCTGGCGTCGGGGCATGTGCGCAACGCTGCGGCGGGTTTGTTGGCGGTGGACGACCCTTCGGGGGAGTCGTTGTTCGCGTTCGCGGAGTGCGTCGATGTCGAGGACCTGCTGGCCCGCTTGGGGGTGGTTCCCGAGTTCGTGCCGGGGGGCCTGTCGCCGGCGGAGTCGCTGGACGCGGCGGCCGCGCTGCTGGATGAGGTCCCCGAGCTGGTGCCGCTCGGGGTGTGGGTGGCGGTGCAGGCGGTGCGGGCCCGGGTCCGGCGGTGACCGCGTCGATCGGCGACCTGCTGGCGGGTGCCGAACGGTTGGCGTGGAAGGTCGTGTCCCGCCCGGCGTCCCCGGAGGCCACCGCCGGCCTGCTGGCCGCGTGGCCGGTGTTGGCGCGGACGGCGCTGCGCGCGATGGATGCGGTGCCGCTGCCTCCCGGGGAACGCCTGCGGTCGGTGCGTTCCGGGCTGGCTTCCGTGGAGGCGACAGGGACGCGCGCGTCCGAGGCGGTGGTGGTGCCGGACCCGGCCGTGGCCGGGGTGGCCCAGCGGTTGGGGGCGATTGCCGACCTGCTGGTCGACGAGCCGCAAGCGGTCTCGATGGCGGACCTGGAGTCGGCGCGCGCGCTGCGGTCCAGCCTGCTGGTTCCGGTGTACGCGATCACGCGCGCGACGCTGGCCGGTCTGGAGCAGGCGGCCGGCCCGGTGGAACCGCAGTGGGCGTTCCAGGCGTTGAGCGCCTGCACGGAACCGTTCGCGCTGGTGCCCGCCGGGGCGCGGTCCAGCCGCTACGACCAGCTCGCGGCGATCCCGGCCGGCGAGCGGTCGTTGGAGGCGGCCATCGCAGCATGGTCGGCGGTGACGCTCGACAGTCTCGCAGGGCGTTACACGGTCACCGGCACGGCCCTGCAGACCGCCGCCGGCGACGCGTTGATCCTGACCGCGGCCACCGCCGTCGTGGTCCGGGCAGCCGGGGGACTCGGGGTGGTCGAACCCGCCGTGGCCAGCGACGCCGAGCAGGCGTTGCGGCACGCCCACCAGGCGTGGGGCAGCTCGGCGCGTTGGCCGGCGGGAGTGCGTGTGGACGGGGCCCGGCCGGTCGACCAACTGCTCGCCTCTCGGCGGTTGCGCCACGAACTGGACGCGCTGCGCGACGGCCCCGGCTGGCGGGATCCCGCCGCGATGGAGGACTCGTTCGGCGTCGAGCGGCTGCTGGCCGCCACTGGACGCGGTGTGCATGCGACCGCGAACGTGGCGATGTCCCACTTCCAGTCGATCGACAACCTGGTCCGCGGCCGGGAACGGCTGTGGATCGCGGTCCCCACCATCACCGAACCCGAGGTGCGTGCCTGGGCGGCCTTGCAGGCCGGGGGCCACAACCGGTGGGTGCTGCTGCCCCAGGCCGCGTCGATCGGGCGGGCCATGATCGCCGCCGCCGCGGCCCTCGTGCCGGACACCAGCCGGGCGGTCGCCGCTCTGGACGCCACCCGGCATCCGAGCCCGGTGGTCACCGACCCCGCGATGACGCTGTCGCTGGTGGAAGGACGGCTCTCGGCCGCACCACCTGAACGTGTCGAGCACGTGGTCTCGCCGGGCGCCGCCCAGGAACGTCGCCGCCCGCTCACCTCCCCGGGGCCCACGTGGACACCCCGGCCCTGACCCCCACCGCAAGCTGGGAACTCACCGCCACGATCAGCCCCCGCCGGATCGTCCGCTGCGCCGATCGCGACGCCCAGGGCCGCGTCATCAACTCCTATCCCTTGGTGCACCCGATCGCCGGCCACGTCCCGGCCACCTCCTGGGCGGTGTGCCTGGCCGATTCCGGCCGCCGCTTCCGACTGCTGTGCGCCGACCTGGACGCCAAGTCCGGCCCCGAACCCGTCCACCGCGACCGGCGTGCGCTCACCGGCCTCCTGGACGACCTGCGCCTCCCCCACCTGGTGTGCGGCTCCGGGCCCAGCGGGGGCGTCCACGTGTGGATCGGGCTCGCCGACTCCCTGGACGCCGAAGTGGTCGCCGTCCTGGCGCGCCTGCTGGCCGGCTGGTTGCCGACCCTCGACCCGGCGCCGCTGTTGAACCCGGCCACCGGGTGCGTCCGGCCACCCGGATCCCCGCACCGGGACGGCGGTGTCTCCCGAGTGTTGTCCGGAGACCTCGGCACCCTCACGCACCCCACCGTCACCAGCGAGGAAGTCGACCGCCTGATCGGCGCCCTCGCCGCCCACACGACGGCCGCGCCGCTCGCGAGCCGCTCGACCGGCACCAGCACGGGAAGCGTGGCCACCGAGCGCAGGTTGGCGTGGGACGCCGCCGGCCACCCGTTCCTGCCCGGCGCACGGCGTGAACTGCCCCCAGCCAGCCGGGCGGCGCTCGCAGAGGCTTGCGGGCCCGGCACCGACGCGTCCGCCGTGTTGTGGCGGGTGCTGTGCGGGGCCGCCACCGCCCACTGGCGGTACGCCGACGTCGCTGCGCTGGCGTCCGCACCGGGACTCGAACACGTCCGCACCCTGCGCCAGGCGAACCAGCGGCTGCCGCGTCCCGCCACGGGGGCTGCGTCCACACCCGCCGTGCTGGCCCGGCAGTGGCGGCGGGCCGTCCGGGCGATGGCGGCCATCCCCACCGACCGGGCGGGCGCCGACCCGACCTTCGACGCGCGCGCCGAGCTGGTCGCCGGCGTCGTCCGCGCTGTCCAGTCCCGGGCCGACGCCACCCGAGGCCGCTGGCAGGGCCGGCGCGGAATCGCGCACCGCAAGGTCCTCGACAGCATCTGCCTGTTCGAGCTCCAGGCCGTGCGCCTCGACGTCGAGGCCGACATCCGCCGCATCGGGCTCACCTGCGGTCTCGACCGCGAGACCGCCCGCCGCGCGCTCCTCGCCCTGGCCGACGACGGCTGGCTCGAACGCACCCAGCCGGCTTCCGGACGCCGTGCCGCCCGGTGGACGACAGCCCCTGCCGGTGTCGTCCACAACGAGGTCAAGCGGACGCTGTCACAAGCAGACCCGCGCCCCACCGGCACCGGCGCCGCCCAACGCCACCTCCTCCTGCAGAACCTCTCGGACAGGATCACCGCGGCCGCCCACGACGCGTTCGCCCCCACCGGCGGGCTCGGAAGGCGAGCCAGCGCCCTCTACGCACGACTCGCCGTGCCCGCCACGACCCAGGAGCTGGGCCCCTTGCTCGGGTGGACCACCGACGACATCGATCACACCCTCGTGCTGCTCGTGCAGGAGGGCCTCATCGAACGCTGCGGCGCGTGCTGGCAGCGGACCGATCCGCACGCACTGGAGCTGGCGGCCGACAGGCTGGGCACCGCCGGGCGGGGCCAGCGGCGGGCGGTCCGGTACGCAGTCGAGCGGCTGGCGTGGGCGTGGTGGCTCAGCGAACTCGACCACCTCCGCAGCCGACAGCGGCTGTCAGGACAGCGGCGAGCCCGACCGCAACGGTCAAGAAGACACCCTTGGTCTGTGGGAGTGAAGCACCCCCGGCGCAGCAATGGACGCGCCGATTTCGCCCGGGCGCACGTGCTGTGCCGACGCTGGCTCGCTGAGCCGTCGCCCTCCGCCCGAGGGCAGCTATCACACGGCTCCGTGGTGCGTCCGAAATGCGGGCGGTTGGAAGTTGACTGAAGTTCCGGATACTGTCGCTCTCGTCCACCCCCAATGGACGACATCTCCATAGCAGACACCCGGACCGTATGCGGCCCGCTGGTTTTCGCGTACCTCACCCAAGAAGGTCACGAACAAGTGGGCGCCCAGAGGCTCCGATTCTGCTTAGGGAAGTAGAAGGAGGGCTCATGGCCGTCAACGAACGCCTCAGCGTCATCTTCGTGACCGCTGTCACCGCGCTGGGCGCACTCACGGGCTGCACCACGCCGGCGCAGACGCCGTCACCCACACCGTCCGAATCGCCCATGGTGTCGCCGACAGCGACGCCTCTCAGCCCTGCCGAGCAGGACCTCGAGAACGCCAAGACTGCGGTCGTGAAGGTGTGGGCCGAGTTCGACCGCATCGCGAACAACCCGACGACGGCGTCCATCGGTGACTTGAACCTGGTGGCCGCCGGCAAGTGGCTCGAAACCCTGCAGATGGACCTCGGGTACTACCGCGCCTGGAACTGGACGGCGTCCGGCGACACGGTCGTCGAGGACCTGACCGCCGAGTTCCGCGGCCCGAACGAGCGGGGTCAGGACACCTGGACGGTGACATCGTGCGTCGACATCAGCCAGACGACGCTGGTGGACAAGGACGGCAAGTCGGTGGCCAGCCCGCCCTACCGCATCCGGCACTCCTCCACCGTCACCCGGATCGAAGACAGGTTCGTCGTCACCGATGACGAAGCGACAGGAACATGCTGAGGCGTCTCCTCGGCGCCGTGGTCCTTGGGAGTTGCCTCGCCCTGACGGGGCTGCCGGTCGACGCGGCTTCGCCGCTGACCTGCTCCGAGGGAGCGACGCCGATCGGGACCCGGTGCGTCATCACGGCGACGAGTCCGGGTGAAGGCGGCACGACGTCCACGAGCAAGGGCACAGCGACCAGCAGCGCAGCCTGCCACGTCGGGTACGCCCCGGTGCCCTGTCACCACGCCGAACTGGGGTGGTGGTCGAACGCGCGCAACTGCTACGTCAAGGCAGTCTCTCCCCCACCGCCCGCCGGCGATCCCGTCTGGGGCGGTCGCGCGGACGGCGCGATCTACCAGTGCGTGGTCGTGCCCGGCCTCGGGACCCTACCCGCGTCCTACTACCAGTTCTGGGCGGCGTCGGCGCCGGCGGGTCCGGATCCGCGGGTGCTGGCGCAGCAGGCGGTGGCCTCGATGAATCTGCAGCCGATCGCGATCGGGATCGTGCCCGAGGACCGGCCGGACGCGGTGGGTCTGGTGGGCCTGCCCACGTGGTTGTGGGTGGAGAACCCAGGGGCCCAGACATGGGGCCCGATCACGAGGTCGGCGTCCGCCGGCGGGGTGACGGTGACCGCGACCGCCCGTGTGCAGAGCATCCGGTGGTTGATGGGCGACGGTGGCGTCGTCTCGTGCGCGGGACCGGGGACGGCCTATGAGGACCGGTACGGCACGGCGGAGTCCCCGACGTGCGGCTACCGCTACCCCAAGCAGGGGACGTATCGCGTGCAGGCCGAGTCGTCCTGGCTGGTGACCTGGTCGGGGATGGGCCAGTCGGGGACGATCCCGCTCTCGTTGACGTCCTCGACGCAGATCACCATCGGCGAACTCCAAGTACTGACCCAGGGAAGAGGTTGACCATGCCGGTTTCGACATTGTTGAAGGGCAAGCGCGGCCCGCGGGAGGACCGTCCGGCCACCACCCACGCGGACGCTGAGCGCGTGCCGGTGCAGAAGCTCCGGCGCCGTCCCGGGATCGTCGTGGGCTCGGTGGTGGCTGTGCTGGTGGGCGCAACGGGGGCCGCGTGGGCGTGGACCGTGTCCTCGAACGCCTCGGACGTGGTCGCCGTACGTGCGACGGTCCAGCGGGGCGAGGTGATCGAGCGCGCCGACCTGCTCGTCGTGCGCGTGGGCGCGGATCCGGCGTTGAAGACCGTCCCGGGCGCGGAACTGGAGATGCTGGTGGGTCTGCGGGCGGCGACGGATCTGGCGGCCGGCGCCTTGCTGACCCCGGACCAGACCACGACGCAGGCGGACCCGCGTCGGGGCCTGTCGATCGTCGGCGTCGGGCTGGCCGAAGGCAGCATGCCGTCGGAGCCGCTGGTGAACGGCGACCTGGTGCGCGTGGTGGATGCTCCCGGGGCGCAGGCCGTCGCTGTGGACGATGATCCGCCCTCGGTCGTCGGAACGGTGGTGGGCGTTCGCCCGTCGGAGACCCAGCAGTTGACCGTGGTCGACGTGCTGGTGTCGGCGGAGGAGGCCGGACGGCTCGCGGCCCGGGCCGCGACCGGGAACGTGGCCCTCGTGTTGGACACGCGGGAGCGCTGAGCCGGATGACGTTGGCGACGTTCGTGTCGGGCAAGGGTGCCCCCGGGGTGACGAGCACGGTGGTGGGGTTGGCGCTGCAGTGGCCGCGGCCGGTGGTCGTGGTCGAGGCGGATCCGACCGGCGGGATGGGCATCCTGGCCGGCTACTTCCAGGGCCAGGTGGAGCACACCCGTGGCCTGCTCGATCTGGTGATGGCGGCCCGGCAGGACCTGGTGGCCGAGACGCTGCCGCGGGTGCTGTTGGAGATCCCCGGCACGACGGTGCGCGTGTTGCCGGGGATCCGCTCCCACGCCCAGGCGTCGGGGCTGGCGGGCGTGTGGCGTCCGCTGCTGGACGCCTTGCGTGACCTGGAGTCCACCGGCCAGGACGTGCTGGTGGACGCAGGCCGGCTCGGGATGGAGGGCTGGCCGGAGCCGTTGGTCAACGGAGCCGACGTGACCGTGCTGGTCACGCGCAGCGATCTGCCCGCGTTGGCGGCGGCGAACTCGTGGGCGCCGGTGCTGCGGGAGGTGTCCGCGCTGGCCGGCCCCACTGCGGGCCTGTTGGTGGTCGGTGAGGGACGCCCCTACCACGCGCGGGAGGTGGCCCGCACGGTGGGCCTCCCGGTGTTCGCCTGTGTCGAGTGGGACGAGGCGACCGCCGCGGTGTTCTCGCGGGGTGCTGGCCTGCCGCGTCGGCCGCGCCTGTTGGGGAGCCTGCGTACGGCGGGTGCGGCGTTGCGGACGGTTGCTGCCCAGCGTTCGACCTTGTTGACCTCGAAGGGAGCTTCATCATGACCGACGTTGTCGTGGATCCGACCACACTGCCGCTGTTCCTGAACCCGCACCCGATCCCTGCGGACGCGGCTCGCGCGCACGGCGTCCCGGACTTCCGGCGTTCCCGGGCGGGCTTGCGCCTGCTGGACGCCGCCCGGCCCTCCCCGGCCGCCAAGCGGGGTGCGGAGCTGGACTGGGGGTTGGTGGCGGCGTTCCGCGCGCAGGCGTCGGAGCTGTTGACCCAGGCGTTGGGTGACGAGCGCTCGTCGCTGGATCGCGCTGCGCAGGAGGAGGTCGGTCGGTCGATCATCGTGGAGTTGCTGGAGAGCTCCGCCGCCGAGGCGGTGAGCGCGGGCCGTCCGGCGTGGACGATGACCGAGCAGTACCGCCTGGAGGAGGCGGTGTTCAACGCACTGTTCCGGATGGGGCGCCTGCAGCCGCTGCTCGAGGACGATCAGGTCGAGAACATCATGATCACCGGCCACGACCGCGTGTGGCTGGAGCTGTCGGACGGCACGCTGACGCGCGGGCCGTCCGTGGCCGACTCCGACCGTGAGCTGATCGAGTTCCTGGCCTTCGTGGCGTCGCGTTCGGAGAGGTCGCCGCGCCCGTTCAGCGAGGCGCAGCCGACGTTGCACCTACGTCTGGATGACGGCTCGCGGCTGGCTGCGTCGGCGTGGATCACGTCCCGGCCTTCGGTGGTGATTCGTCGGCACCGTCTTCGGCAGGTGTCCCTTGACGACCTGGTGGCGCTGGGCAGCCTGTCGCCGGTCGCGGCCTCGTTCCTGGACGCCGCGGTGAAGGCCCGGCTGTCGATCGTGGTCGCGGGACGGCAGGAGTCGGGGAAGACGACGATGTTGCGGGCCCTGTGCGGGGCGATCGACGAGTTCCCCGACCAGCACGCCATCGTGTACGCCTTCGAGGCGCGCCCGGGTTCGGGGGAACGCGGCCCCGACGGCCGGATGGCCGGGGAGTACTCGATGGACACCGAGCTGATCGACAGCTTCCGGTTCAACGTGGCGAGGCAGATCATCGGCGAGGTCCGCGGTCCGGAGGCCTGGGTGATGATGAAGGCGATGGAGTCGGGCACCGGCTCGCTGTCGACCACCCACGCCGAGAGCGCCGACGCCACGATGCGCAAGCTGGCGGGCTGCGCGATGGAGACGGGCTCCAACGTCACCCACGACCTGGCCCAGCTGAAGCTCTCCGAGACCGTCGACCTCGTGGTCCAGATGCACTTGGAGACCGTGCGCCAGCCGGACGGCACGAGCCGGCGCCGGCGCTGGGTCTCCGAGATCGTGGCGGTCGAACCCGGCGAGCAGGCCCGCGGTTGGGGCCTGACCAAAGTCTTCCGACGGGACCGGGGCGGCCCCGCCGTCGCGGACACCCTGCCGGATCGGCTCCGTGACCTGGTCGAGTACGGCTTCGACCTGGCCGGTTTCGAGGCCGAGGCCCACGCGAACGTGGTGCGGCGATGACACCGGTCGTGCCCGCGCTGGCGGGCGCCCTGATCGTGGCCGGGCTGATCGGCATCCTCGTGGGCCTCACCCCGGTCGAGCAACGCCCGTCGGCGCCGAGGCGCCGTCCCCACCTGGCCAGCGGGCTGGCCCGGATCCCGGTCCGGACGCGCTGGCTGGCGGCCGCCGGGCTGACCGGAGGCGTGGTCGCCTACGCGTTGACGGGCCTGCTGGCCACCCTGGTCGCGGTCCCGGTCGGCGCGGTCGGCCTGCCGATGCTGTTGAGCGCCTCCCCGGCGCAAGCGCGCGTGGATCGCCTGGACGCGATGGCGGAATGGACGCGCAGCCTGTCGGGCGTGCTCACCGTGGGTGTGGGTCTGGAGCAGGCGCTGGTGGCGACGCTGCGTTCCACCCCGCAGGCGATCAGGCCCGAGGTCGGCAAGCTCGTGGCCCGGCTGCGGGCCCGCTGGGGCACCGAGGACGCGCTGCGCGCCTTCGCCGACGACCTCGACGACGCGACCGGTGACCTGATCGCTGCCGCCCTGATCCTGGGTGCCCGCCGTCGCGGCGCCGGCCTGGCCAACGTGCTGGACGGCCTGTCCGAGTCGGTGGCCGCGGAGGTGACGGCACGCCGCGAGATCGAGGCCGATCAGGCCAAGATGCGCACGGCGGCCCGCAACGTGACCGTGATCACGCTGGTCGTGCTCACGGGTCTTGCGGCCACCGGGGACAACCTCGACCCCTACCGCACCCCGCTCGGCCAGGTGATCCTGGCCGTCTATCTGGTCGCCTACGGTGCCGCCCTGGTGTGGCTGCGCCGGATGGCGACCCCACCCGCCGCGCCCCGGTTCCTGGGTGCGCAGCTGAGGAGGGCGACCCCGTGACCGGCGTCCAGATCGCTGCCCTGTCGGGCGGACTGCTCGTGCTGGGCTTCGTGCTCGCCCTGTGGCAACTCGTCCCAGCCCAGCCGGACCTCGCCGACGCCCTGAACCGGCTGTCACCGGCCTACACCCGACCCGCCATGTCGGCGGAACCCGCAGTCCAGGCCCGCACGGATCGGTTCGGCTTGTGGGCGATGCGCCACCTGCCGAACGCGGTGTGGGGTCGGACGCCGTCGCGCGAGCTCGCCCTGCTCCAGATCCCCCAGCCCCGCTTCTACGGCGAGAAGCTGACGCTCGCGCTACTGGGCCTCGCGTTCCCCGCCCTCATGGGGACGTCGCTGACGATGCTGGGCATCGGGCTGCCGCTCGTGCTGCCGGTCGGTGGCGGCGTCCTGCTGGCAGGCGTGCTGTGGTTCCTGCCGAACCTCAACGCGACCTCCCACGCCAAGCGTGCACGAGCCGACTTCACCCGGGCCATGAGCGCCTACCTGGAACTGGTGGCGCTGGAACGCAACGCCGGCTCGGGCGCCCGGCAGGCCATGGAAGCAGCCGCCCAGGTCGGCGACTCGTGGGTCTTCCATCGGCTCGGTGAGGAACTGGCGCGGTCCCGCTGGTCGGGCCAGGCGCCGTGGGACGCCCTCCACGCCCTCGCCGACGAACTCGACCTGCGCGTCCTGGACGACCTCGCCGACATCATGCGCCTGTCCGGGGAGGAAGGCGCCCAGGTGTACGCGACCCTCCGTGCGCGCGGCGCCGCCCTCCGAGCTGCGATCCGCACCGATGACCACGCCCGCGCCAACGCCATGTCGGAGCACATGACCGTTCCCACCGTGGCCCTCGGCGGGGTCTTCGTGGCACTCCTGATCACCCCACCCCTCCTGCGTCTGGTCGGGCTCGTCTGACCAGCATCTTCAGTACCACCCCAATGAGAAAGGAACACCCCCATGAATCCGATCGACGCTCTCAACACGAAACTCCTGCGTGCCCGCCTGTGGCTCGCCGCCGTCCTGGCGCCCCGCTCGCGTGACGAGCGCGGGGCGGGTACCACGGTCGAGCAGGTCATGTGGATCGCCATCGCCGTCGGGCTGGTCATGCTCGTGACGGGTGTGCTGACCAACTTCATCAACGAACAGCTGGCCCTGATCCAGTGAACTCCCGGTCGACGCGGCGTCCACCAGGCACCGGTGGACGCCGCAACGAGCGTGGCTCGGCGTCAGTCCAGCTGGTCGTCTTCATCCCCTTGCTGCTCCTGATCCAGTTCGGGGGCCTCCAGGCGGCGTTGTATCACCATGCCCGGGCGGTCGCCATCGGCGCCGCCCAGGAGGGAGCCCGCGCCGCAGCCACCGAGAACGGCAGCGTCGCAGCCGGGGTCGCCGCAGCGGAGTCGTTCGCCGCAGACGTGGGCCGGGACGCGCTGGGCCAGGTGGTCGTCACCGGCCAACGCTCGGCCACAACGGCCACCATCACGGTCACCGGGCAGAGCCTCACCGTGATCCCCGGCTGGGAGCCGCAGGTCTCCCAGTCCGCGGCGCTGCCCGTCGAGAGACTGACCCGCTAGCGCGATGAGTCCACGAATCCGGAAAGGCCCGACCATGACCATGAACACGCGCAGGCGCCCCTGCCGGCGGCGACGCCAGCCTCATCCCGAGGCCGGCTCCGCCGTCGTGGAGGTCGTGATCGGGTTCCCGGTGTTCCTGTTGTTCGTGGCGGTCGCCATCTTCGGGGGCCGGGTCTCGATCGCCCATCAGGCCGTCCAGACCGCCGCCAGTGACGGCGCCCGCGCCGCCTCGCTGGCGCGCACGGCGTCCGCTGCCAGGGCCGATGCCCTGTCAGCCGTCCAGCACAGCCTGACCAACCAGGACGTCGACTGCGCCACCACCGACGTGGCCGTCGACGTCGCCGGCTTCCAGGTACAGGTCGGGCTCCCGGCCAGCGTCGCGGTCACCGTGTCCTGTGCCGTTCCGCTGGACGATCTCGGGATCCCGGGCGCCAACGGATCACGCCTTGTCAGCGCCACCATGTCCAGCCCCCTGGACACGTTCAGGGGTCGGTGAGTCGCGTGCGGGCACACGACGAGCGGGGTTCGATCTCGCTGTGGATGGCCACGGGCGCCCTCTCCATGGTCCTGATGATCGGTCTGGCGGTCGACCTCGGGGGGCAGGTCCACGCCCAGCAACGAGTCCGGGACATCGCCGCGCAAGCCACCCGGGTGGCGGGCAACCAGATCACCGCACCCCAGGCCATGCGCGGCGACCGGGCCACCGTCGACGCGATGGCCGCCCGCACAGCGGCCACACAGTACCTGGACGCCGCGGGGGTGACAGGACAGGTGACCATCGAGAGCGGCGGCACCACCCTGCGCGTCTCCTGCACCGACACCTACCAGACCGTCTTCGTGGGCCTGATCGGCGTCAACGAGCTCACCGTCACCGGCGAGTCCACCGCCCGCCTCGTCCGGGCCGTCGACGGGACCGAACGATGACCGCCCTCCGACTGCGTCTGTCGGGGCTGCTCGCCACCCTTACCCTGACGGGCCTCGTCGTCGGCACCCCCCTGGTGCTGCTGCTGGCAGGGCGAGCCTTCTGGGTCCGCGGGGCGCTGCCCTCCGGCTGGTCGCTCGCGGAGGTGTGGTCGCTGGTCACCCGCCCCGACGACGGCACCCTCCTGGTGCTGCTGCTGGTCGGCTTGGGCTGGATGGCGTGGGCGGTGCTGTCGCTGCTCGTGGGCGTCGAAGTCGCCGCCGTGGCCCGCGGCGTCCGGGCCCCTCACCTGCCCGGGCTGCCGCAAACCACAGCCCGCCGACTCGTGACCACCGCGATGCTGTTATTCCTGGCCGCACCGCAACTGCCGACCGCCACCGCAGTGGCCGCCCCACCCGGACCGGTGGCCTCGACCCAACCCGCCCAACCGGAACCCGCGCGGGAACAAGCGTCCGCCGCGAAGGCGACCCCCCGCCCCGACACGATCGAACACGTCGTCCAACGCGGGGAGTCGCTGTGGTCGATCGCGAAACGACACCTCGGATCGGGAAGCCGCTACACCGAGATCGTCGCCCTCAACCACGACCTCCTGGGCGGACGCCCCAGCTTCCTGCGGCCCGGATGGGTCCTGCACCTGCCCGCCCCAGCGAGTGTGGCGGCCACGGCGTCCACCTACACCGTCGAGCGGGGCGACACCCTCAGCGAGATCGCCGAAGACCTCCTCGGCGACGCCGACGCCTACCCCAGCATCGTCGAAGCCTCCCGCGACATCGAACAACCCCGCGGACGCCGCCTCATCGACCCCGACGTCATCGACGTCGGCTGGACCCTCAACATCCCCAGCGCCGAACCCGCACCTGCTGCCAGCACCGACGAACCGGCTCCTGAAGCGCCCACGCGCATGGCGGACGAACCCGCCGCACCCGCCGCCGGACCGAGTGTCGGCGAGGCACAGCCCCCCGCGGTGTCGGCACCTCAGACCCCGGCTGCGACACCGACCGCGAGCCCGCAGGCCCCGACGGCCCCCGCCGCCCCCCAGGAGGCTTCAGCGCCGGCGTCCATCACCGACGCCGAGGATCTCGACGAGGCCGCGGACGCCCCCGCGTGGCAGATCGCGGGACTGGCCGGCGCCGGCGTCACCTTGGCGGCCGGCCTGTGGGTGGCGCTGCGCCGTCGGCGGGCGGCCCAGTTCCGGTCCCGGCGACCGGGCCGCATGATCGCCGGCACCCCGCCCGAGCTCGCCCCCTACGAGAAGACCATCGCCACACTCGGACGAGCGGCCGCGCCCACCGTCGAGTTCCTGGACTCCGCCCTGCGACGCCTCGCCCACCGGTGCGCCGACACCCAAAGCCCGCTGCCGGCGGTGAGGGCCGTCGAACTGACCGACAGCCACCTGCTCCTGCACCTGGCCGACAACAATGTCGTGCCCCCGACCCCGTGGGAGGCCAGCGAGGGCGGCCTGGTCTGGCGGCTCGCCGCCGGCACCGACCCGGACGACATCGGCGCCCTGGACTCCGACCTGCCCGCCCCCTACCCGCTGCTGGTCACGTGCGGCACCGCCGACGACGGCGGCCGCTGGCTGGCCAACCTCGAACAGGCCGGCATTACCACCATCACCGGACCCGCCGACGTCGTCGCGGACTTCGCCCGCTACCTGGTCGCCGAAGTCGCCGTCAACACCTGGAGCCGCGACGCCACCGTCGCCTACAGCGGACTCGGCGACGGCGTCCACGCCCTCAACCCGCGACGGATCACCTCCCACGACCCCGCCGATCTGCCCGCCACCGCCGCGGACCTGCTGGCCGCCACGCTGACGGCCCTGGACCGCAACCACGACGCCAGCCCCGCCGACCCGCTGAGCGACATCCCCACCGCCCGCGCCCACCAGCTCGGCGACGAACTCTGGGACGCCCGCCTGCTCGTCTGCGCCCCCGCCGACCAGACCGGAGCTGTTGCCGAACTTCTCGGCGTCACCGCCACTCACCCGAACGCCACCGGGACTGCGGTCCTGGCCCTCAACACGGACGCCGTCCCGCACGCCTGGCGCCTCGAAGTGGACGCGGACCGGCGGCTGCGCGCCGCCACCCCGCTCCCAGCCCTCGCGGCCGTCGGGCTCAGC
>CAZZGU010000042.1:0-14859 GCA_964653755.1 uncultured Nigerium sp.
CTCAGCGGGGTCCTGGCAGGCTATCCCGTCGTGGACGTGGCCGTGACGATCGCCCACCGAGATCCGGGTACGCGGGGTTTCGGGGGTGGGGGACCACGTCGGGCTGAATCCGGGCTGTTCGTCGCCGGGCACGATGCGGTCGATGAGCGCCATCGTCCGGTCACCGATACGGGAGATCACCGTGCTGACCTGGATGCTGTCGGTGATGCTGCGGATGAACGCGAGGAAGAGCCCCACACACACCAGCACGAGGAGGAAGGCGAACGAGACCGACACCCGCGGGACGAATCCCTCCTGGTCGTTGGTTTCGGCGAGCACGGAGCGCAGGACGATGAGCGAGAACACGAACGTGGCGATGAACATGCCGAACGTGAACTGCACGACGCGGTTCTGCAGGAATGTGCCCAGCACACGGGGGGTGAACTGGCTGGACGCCAATTGCAGGACGACCATCGTGATCGAGAACACGACGCCGACCGTGGAGACGGTCACCGATGCGATCGTGGTGAGGGCCCCCCGGGCGGCGTCCGCCCCGCCGGGGAAGACCCACCAGGCCAGGTCACGAAGGGTTCGGTCGAGCTCGGGAAGGACGACACCGACGCCGGCCGCGACGAACGCGAGCACGGCGGGGATCATCCAGAACGGCTGCCACAAGCGGTCCCACCAGGAGGCCTTGTCGATCGCCGTGACGGTGCCGCGCGAGCGGCTGGTGGTCGCGTCTGCCATGGCTCGATCCTGCCATGGGAGGACGCATGTGCCGCGGACCCTTCGGGGGCCGCGGCAAGCCCGTCACGTGGCGGGCCAGAGGGGAGCGGCCTCATGTCCCGCTCGCGACGGTACCCTCGTCGAGGCGACGGCCCAGAACCAGGCAGTCCTGTTCCACATAGCCCAGCCGCGCGTAGAAGTCCAAGGCCGGCGTGTTCGCCGACCGCACCATGAACTGGATCTTCGGAACACCGCGTTCGACGAGCCACGACTCAGCCGCCGCCATCAGCATCCGACCTATCCCCTGAAGCCGACGGCTCGGGTCGGCAGCCAGGTAGTAGACCCACCCCCGGTGTCCGTCGTGGCCAACCATCACTGTTCCGACGAGCTCCCCGCCGTCAATGGTCGCGAGGACCGTCGACGAGGGACCCTCCAAGGCGCGGAGGAGGTCGCTGCGAGGATCGTTCCATGGTCGAGTGAGCTCGCAGGCCAACCACAAACCAATTGCTTCGTCGGCGCGGGACCGGTCGAGAACGCAGATCTCCATGCAGAAACCCTACGTACGAAGCCGCCGCCGAAGAGGGGCCCCCGGGAGGAGATCGTCCGGGCGAAGGTTGAAGATGCGGGTGGCGGCGTCTGTGTCAGACTCGTGGGGTGCGCGCCTACCGGGACATCCTCAGCATTCCGGGTGCGCTGAGGTTCTCTGCAGCCGGGCTGCTGGCGCGCTCCGGCGGGGCGATGATGGGGCTGGGGATCGTGCTGATGGTGTCCGCCCTGTACGGCAGCTACGGGCTGGCCGGGGCGTTGGCCGCATCGAACGCGGTGGCCTGGGCGGGTGGCACGGCGGTGCTGTCGAATCTGGTGGACCGGTATGGGCAGCGCAGGGTGATGTATCCGGCGACGGTGGTGTCGGCGTCCATGCTCGCAGTGGTCGTCGTCCTCGCCGTCCTCCAACTTCCGGCGTGGACCCTGTTCGCGCCGGTGATCCTCAGTGGCGCGAGCGCCGGGGCCCCGGGAGCCCTGGTCCGGGCTCGGTGGAACCACGTGGTCACCAACCCGCATCAACTGCACGCCGCGTTCTCGCTGGAGTCGACCCTGGACGAGATCACCTTTGTGGTGGGGCCTGTCGCCGCGACGGCCCTGTCCACGGGGGTGCACCCAGCCGCGGGATTGGCGGCGCCCGTCGTGCTCGCCCTGGTTGGTGCGCACCTGTTCTACTCCCAGCGCAGCACCGAACCACCGGTGCCGCCGAGGCAGGTCGTCGGCCAGATGCACGTGTCGCGACGGTTCGTCCTGCTGATGCCCGGCGTGGCGTCCGTCGTGGCAGTCAACGTGCTGATCGGCGCCCTGTTCGGCGCGATCGACCTCAGCGTCGTCGCGGCCACCACCGCGTGGGGAGTCCGGCCCGCGGCCGGCACCGTGCTCGCGGTGTTCTCGTTCGCGTCGGGTGTGGCCGGCTTCGCCTACGGAGCCCGAACATGGCACTCTCCGGTTCCGCAACGCTTCGTCATCGGCGTGCTGGCCATGTTCCTCAGCACGGTGGGCCTGCTGTTCGCTGCCTCGGCACTGATGCTGGCAGGCGTGGGCATCCTGATCGGCGCCACCATTGCGCCCACCTTGATCAACGGCAACACCCTGGTCGGACGCCTCGTGCCGCGCGAGCGGCTCACCGAGGGCCTTGCGTGGATGGGCACTGGCTTGGGGATCGGCGTTGCGATCGGCTCCAGCATCGCCGGCCCGCTCATCGATGCCCACGGCTATGCCATGGGCTACGCCGTTGTAGCCAGCTTCGGCTGCGTTGCGGCGCTGATCGCGATGGGGTCCAAGGCCGGATTGCTCCGGGCTGACGCTCAGGCGGCCGAAGGCACCAGCCCAGTGGACGACCGCGACACCGTCTTCGACTAGAGGGTGGATCAAGCACCCGGGCCCTCGACACACCAAACCCGGGCCCTCGGCGGGATCAAGCCGGGCCCTCGGCGAGGGGGGTGCGCGCGAGGACGTAGAGTCGGACGGTCGATGCTTCGCCCGGGTACGGGCCGCGCTCGTACCACTCGGCGTCGGTCAGACCCGCGGACGCGGCGGCCGCGAGCACCTGCGCGCGGTCGTGCAGGACGACGTCGGCTTCCACCGCGACCCCGTCGGGTTCCTGCAGGCGGACGACCTCGTCCCCCAGGTGCAGGGAGAACGCCAGCACCCCACCCGGCCGGATCGTGGCAGCCACGTGCCCGAGCACTCCCGGCAGCTCCGAGGGCGCGAGGTGCACGAAGGCGTACCAGGCGACGACCGCCCCCCACGCCGCCGCGGTCCTCGGCCGCAGGAACTGGTCAAAGCGCGCGACCTGAACGTCCAGGTCGGCGTAGTCGGCCCGGGCCCGCGCAATCATGCCCGGCGAGGCGTCGAAGCCGTGAACCTCCGCGCCGGCGTCCGCCAGGAAGGCCGCGACGTGGCCAGGTCCGCACCCGAGGTCGGCGACCGGTCCCTCGGCCAGGGCCGCGACCCGCTCCAGGAGCCAGATGTCGAACGGCGCCCGGGTCAACGCGTCGAACGAGGCCTGCGCGTAGGCGTCCGCGGACGCCTCGTACGCGGCGAACACCAAGGCGTCCCGCGCGGCCGGGCCCTCGGCGAGGACCATCTCGCGGTCCACAGCGTCGAGGGTCGGCGCCGGGGGAGTGGCGTCGGCCACGGGGCCGAGCAGGTGCACCCAGCGGTGGTCCTGGTGGCCCGGGCGCAGGGGCAACTCACGCACCAGAGGTTCCGGAAGCGCGGCCATCCGGGCCAGCGTGGTCTCCACCTCGGCGCGGTCAGCGAACGAATGCAGGCGCTCCGTGCGCGTTTTGAGCTCCCCGGGCGCCTGGGGCCCCCGCAGCATCAGGACGGTGAGCAGCGCCCGCTCGTCGGGCAGCAGCGACAGCTCGGCGTCCAGGAGTTGGTGGTACTTCAGCGTGCGGGAGCCCTTGCCCGCCCAGACCACCCGGACGAGCCCACGCTCCTTGAGCCTCCTCGCCGCAGCCTGAACCACGGCGTCGTCGTACTCCACGACGGGGTCGCGGCTGCTCGTCTGGTTGCAGGCGACGCGCAGCGCGTTGAGGGAGAGGGGATACGACGCCGGAACGGTCAACTGCTTCTCCAGCAGGCTTCCGAGGACGCGCTGCTCCTCGGCGTCAAGCATGGGCAGGTCGCTGCGGCAACAACCCCGGCAACTGGCGTCGGAGAATCTTCCCCGCCGCAGAGCGCGGCACCTTCTCGACGAACGAGATTCCGCCGAGCCGCTTGTAGGGCGCCACTTTCCCGTCGAGGAAGTGGGTGAGCTCGTGCTCGGTCACCTCGGCCCCCTCGCGCCGCTGCACCAGCCCGTAGGGGATCTGCTCGCCCCGAGTCGACGAGGCCACGCCGACGACAGCGGCGTCCGCCACCGCGGGGTGCGAGGCCAGGATCGCCTCGAGCTCGGCCGGCGCGACCTGGAATCCGCGACGTTTGATGAGCTCCTTGATGCGGTCGACCACGCGGACGCCGCCACTGGCGTCCATCGTCACCAGGTCGCCGGTGTGGACCCAGCCGTCGGCGTCCAGGACGGCGTCCGTGTCGACGGGTTCGCCCAGGTACCCCAGCATGGCGTTGGGGCCGGTGCACCAGAGCTCGCCCGGTGCGGACGCCCCGTCGCGCGGCACGTCGACGTCGAGGCCGGTCGACGGGTCCACGACCCGGAACCGCACGTTGGGGAGCGCCAGGCCGATCGTGCCCAGGTCGAGGTCGAATCGGTCCAGGGGGATCACGTGCGTCACGGGGGAGAGTTCCGTCATGCCGTAGCCCTGGATGAGGCGGCAGCCGAGCCGGAGCGCGACCGCATCGCCCACGGGCCCATCCAGCGGGGCGGCGCCGGACACCACGAGTCGGACGCTGTCCCAGGACACCTGGTCGATCGCCGGGTGCTTCGCCAGGAACGCCGCCACGGGGGGTACCACGAAGAGGAACGTGGGCTTGTACCGCGCGACGACCTGCAGGAACAGCTGCGGCTGGAAGGCCGTCATCGTGTACTGCGGGAACCGACGGTAGAGCCCGTAGTTGAGCGTGGTCGTGAGGCCGTAGATGTGGCTGTACGGAAGGAACGCGACCAGCGAGTTGTCGTCGCCGAGCGGCTTCAGTACCTCGTTGAACTGCAGGAGATTGGCGACGAGGTTGCGGTGGCTGAGCATCACTGCCTTGGGCAGGCCTGATGTGCCCGACGAGAAGGGGAGGCACACGATGTGGGTGGCGGGGTCGATCGTCGGCCTGGGCGGGTCGGGCTCGGTGGCGACCACGGTCGCCCAGTCGGTGTGACCGTCGGTGTGCCCGCCGGCAGCGGCCTCCGGGCGGGGTCGGAGGACGATCACGTTCTCCGGCGGGATCCCGCGCGCCTCGGCCGCCGGCGCAACCCGGGGCAGGAGGGCCTCGTTGGTGATGACGAACCCGGCATGAGTCGCGCCCAGTTGGCGTTCGATCTCGGCAGCCACGTAAGCCGGATTGACCGGCGTCGCCGCTGCGCCCGTGGCGGCGATCGCGTGAAAGGCGGCCAGGTACTCCGGGCAGTTCGTCAGGTCGATCGCCACAGCCGCCCCGGGACCGACGCCCCGGGCTGCGAACCACGTGGCGGCGGCGTCCACGTCGTGTCTCACCTGCCCGAACGTCACCGATGCGCCGGTCTCCGCGCTGACCGCGGCCACCTTGGCGGCGTCGGCGTCCGACAGGTCGGCGAGCAACAGGTCGTACAGGGACACGTCGGGAATCGCGATGTCGGGCAGGCCGCGGTGCTCCATGGGGTGGCTCCTTGGATCGGGTGGGGTCAGCATAAGGGCGCTGAGGGGGGCTGGTCAGCCACCCCCGGCGCGTGGTTGGGTTGCGCCGTGATCAGCGCTCTTCCGCCCAGCCGCGTTCCTGCTCCCACCGACGCCCCGCCGCTGCGCTGGGGCATCCTCGGCACCGGGTGGATCGCCGCCCAGTTCGTCGACGCCCTCCGCCGGCACACGCGCCAGGAGGTCGTGGCCTGCGGGTCCCGCAGCCAGGCGCGCGCGGACACCTTCGCCGGCCACTGGGGCATCGGACGCGCCTGGGCCAGTTACGAGCACCTGGTCGCCGACGCGGACGTCGACGCCATCTACGTGGCCTCGCCCCACAGCGAGCACCGCGACCACGCCCTGCTGGCGATCCAGGCCGGCAAGCACGTTCTGGTGGAGAAGGCCTTCACCCGCAACGCCGCAGAGGCGCGCGAGGTGGTCGCCGCGGCTCGCCAACACGAGGTCGCCGCGATGGAGGCCATGTGGACCCGCTTCCTGCCGCGCCACGACGTCGTCCGCCGCCTGCTCGAGGACGGCATCCTGGGCGAGGTCGAGACCGTCATCGCCGACCACGGGCAGTGGTTCGCACCGGACTCCTCGTCGCGGCTCTTCGCGCCCGAACTCGCAGGCGGCGCGCTGCTCGACCTCGGGATCTACCCGGTGTCGTTCACGCACTTCGTCCTCGGCGCGCCGGGAACCGTGACGGCCCGCGGCACACGCGCGTTCACCGGCGTCGATCGGCAGATCTCGGCGATCCTCGACGCCTACCCGGACGCCGGCGCCCACGCCCTGGTCTCGGCGACTCTGGCCGCCCGGACGCCGACGACCGCCTCGATCTCGGGGCCACGGGGGCGCATCGAACTCGACGCGGACTTCTACACCCCCGGCCCGGTGCGTATTGTCGCGGGCGGGGAGGTCCTTCAGGGTGACCCGTCGCCCATCCGGGGGCATGAGGGGCTGTGCTTCGAGGCGGCCCACTTCGCCCAGCTCGTCGCAGACGGGTTCACGGAGTCTCCGCTCCTGCCGCTCGACGAGACCGTGGCGGTCCTGGAGACCCTCGACGCGATCCGCGGCCAGGTCGGCGTCCGCTACCCGGGGGAGGAAGCTCAGGCGTGAGGCGGGGTTCGTAACGCGGGCCCTCGGCGTCCAAAACCCGGGCCCTCGGCGAGCAGCGCCTCGTGAAACCGGCGTTCGCCGGTCAGTTCGGGGTGGAAGGCGACGCCGAACACGTTCCCGGAGCGCACCGCCACGACGCGGCCGTCCCGACGGGCCAGGACCTCGACGCCCTCACCGACCCGGACGACCTCGGGCGCCCGGATGAACGCCACCTCGACCGGGCCGAAGACGGTGTCGAGCCGCACGACCGCGGAGTCGACCTGAGGACCGAAGGCGTTGCGCCGGACGTCCACGTCGAGGATCCCCAGGCTGGTCTGTTCCGGGGCAGGATCGAGGACTGTGCGGGCGAGCAGCACGAGACCCGCGCACGTGCCCAGCGTCGGCAGGCCGCCGGCCACGGCGTCCCGCAGCGGGCCTTCGAGGTCGAACAGGCGCAGCAGGCGGCTCACGGTCGACGACTCCCCGCCGGGCAGCACGAGCGCATCCAGTCCCACGAGGTCGGACGCCCGGCGCACCAGCCGCGTCCGTGCCCCGAGCGATGCCAGCAGGTCCACGTGTTCACGGACCCCGCCCTGGAGGGCGAGCACGCCCACCAGGGCCGCGTCGGGACGGGCCCCGGTCACCAGCCGCGCTCAGCCAGCCGGTGCGGCGCGGGCAGGTCGGAGACGTTGATGCCGACCATGGCCTCGCCCAGGTCGCGCGACGCCTCGGTCACCACCGCCGGGTCGTCGAACATCGCCGTCGCCTTCACGATCGCAGCAGCGCGCCTCGCCGGATTGCCCGACTTGAAGATGCCTGACCCCACGAAGACGCCGTCCGCGCCGAGCTGCATCATCATGGCCGCATCCGCAGGGGTTGCGACCCCGCCTGCCACGAACAGCACCACGGGCAGCGACCCGCGTTCCGCGACCTCACGGACGAGCTCGTAGGGGGCCTGCAGCTCCTTGGCGGCCGCGTACAGCTCCTCGGGGTTGGCCGCGAGCTTCGCCTGCAGGCCTGCGATCTCGCCGCGGATCCTGCGGATGTGCCGGGTGGCCTCCGACACGTCGCCCGTGCCCGCCTCGCCCTTGCTGCGGATCATCGCCGCGCCCTCGGTGATGCGGCGCAGCGCTTCGCCGAGGTTGGTGGCGCCGCAGACGAACGGGACGGTGAAACGGCGCTTGTCGATGTGATGGTCGTAGTCAGCGGGGGAGAGCACCTCGGACTCATCGATGTAGTCGACCTTCAGCTGCTCCAGCACCTGGGCTTCGACGAAGTGGCCGATGCGCGCCTTGGCCATGACGGGGATCGACACCGTCCTGATGATCGCCTCGATGAGATCGGGGTCGCTCATGCGCGCGACGCCGCCCTGGGCGCGGATGTCGGCGGGGACGCGTTCCAGCGCCATGACCGCGACGGCGCCGGCGTCCTCGGCGATGCGGGCCTGGTCGGGCGTGACGACGTCCATGATGACGCCGCCCTTGAGCATGTCGGCCAGGCCGCGCTTGACCAGCGGCGCTCCGGTGATTCCAGTCATGAGGACAACTATCCTCGGTCGGCGTGTCCCGTCCAAGCCCGTCACCGGCCCGAGCCGGACTGGCTGAGGCCCCGGCGTCCGACTTGCGAGGTGGCGCCCGGCCTCTGCTATGCTCCTCCACGTAGTTGGCTTCAAATCTTTCGTTTGCTGGTTTGGTGGTACCGCCGGTTCGCCGGTGGCGTAAGTCCTTGCGGGAAGCGTGTTTGACAGCTGCACTTGAGCTCCGCGACCGCGGGTGCTCCCCTTCCCACAGAGGAGAACAACATGGCCACCGGTACCGTCAAATGGTTCAACGCCGACAAGGGCTTCGGCTTCATCACCCCCGAGGATGGCTCGGCTGACGTCTTCGCCCACTTCTCGGCGATCAACTCCAAGGGCTTCCGCTCGCTCAACGAGGGCGATCGCGTGTCCTTCGACACCCAGCAGGGCCCGAAGGGCCTTCAGGCAGCCAACATCTCGCTGCTGCACTGACCCCATCGCGAGAGGGGCCCGGCTTCGGTCGGGCCCTTTTTGCATGTCCGGGGCCATTGGTTTTGCATGTCAGGCCTTCGGCGGTCCGGCCCTTGCCCGTGCCGGACTCCGTGCGATCCTTGCCGCATGCCCCAGACGATCTCCACCCCACGCGGCGACCTCCCTCTCTACGTGGCGACCCCGAGCGGGGTCGGGCCGTTCCCCGGGGTGGTGGTCCTGCACGACGCACTCGGCATGAGCCGTGACATCCAGAGCCAGGCCGACTGGCTGGCGGGAGAGGGGTACCTCGCAGTCGCCCCCGACCTGTTCCGCGGGCGCAGCAAGGTGGGGGCGCAGGGGACCCGTCCCCTGCCCTGTTCGCCGTCTTCGGACGCCTCATGGGGGTCGGCTATGAGCCGGAGGCTGCCGCGGACGCGCGGCGTCGGATCGTCGCCTTCTTCGACCGGCACCTCAAAGAACAAGACCTCAGGGGGTAGGCACGGGCCAGGCCGGCAGGCGTGGTCCGTTCGGCTCGAAGGGGCCCTGATCGAGGCGGAACGGCGGGTAGACGTCGGTCATCAGCAGGGTGTAGGCCGTGACGCGGTACCGCCAGCGATTGAAGCCCATGACGAGGTCGTAGAGCGGCCGAGGGTAGACGCCAGTCACGACCACGGCGATCAGGGCAATGAGGACGAGGATCGGCACGAGCCCCGGCCAGCCGTACTGGACGACCATGTTCCCGTCGACCTCCTCGCGGGTCGTCGCGACGCCGAACAGGATCGCCAGGATCACGTAGTGCGGGATCGCGAGCAGCCACGACTTGACGAGGACCAGCCCCCGCGACAGGCGCTCAGGGTAGGCGATGTCGAGACGCGCGGGGTAGCCGGGGACGTCCGCCAGCGTGAACGGCGGGTACAGGTCGGTCGCGGCCGCCTCGTAGAGGTAGTACGTGAGGCGCCAACTCCAGCGGAGGACGCCCAGCATGTAGCCGAACGCGGCCTTCGGGTAGCGCCCCGTGAACAGGATCGCGAAGAAGGCCCAGAGCCAGACGAAGATCGCCGCGATCGACAAGAAGCCGAGCACGATCAGGTGCGGGATGGCGAGCAGCCACTTGACGAGCCACAGGAGGCGGGAGACCCGCGGTTCGAAGGCGCCCTCGAGGATCACTGGGGGCGCCCATCCGGTGCTGACGGGAAGCTGACTCATGCCCCCATCATGAGGGAAGCCGTCGCTCCCGGACAGCCGCAACTCCGGCGGAATCGGCCGGAGTGTCCGCGGCGTCTCCGCGTCGAGCCATGCGCCAGGCGCCCCGTACGCTTGCCCTCATGAGCAGTCTGTTCGCCCCGCGCGGCTCGTCCGACAACCCGTGGTTCCGACTCGGGCGGCTCGAGGTCGGCACCGTCATGGCGGTGGTGCTGATCGTCGCCGTCTCCTGGGTCGCCTCGATCGCGGTCCCGTCCCTGCCCGGAGCGCTGGCGTTCATGCCGGACGCCGTGGGTTCCGGCCAGGTGTGGCGGCTGGTGACGTGGCCGCTGGCCAACGCCGTGTCGTTGTGGAGCGTCCTCAACCTGTTCTTCTTCTGGTACTTCGGCACCGACCTCGAGAACACGATCGGCCGCAGCCGCATGCTCGGCCTCCTCGTGGGCACGTGGGCGAGCCTCACGGCGGCGTCCGCCCTGGTCGGGGTACTCCTCCGGGGCGGCACCGGCCTGGCGGGCATTGGCCTGATCCAATTCGCCGTGCTCCTGCTCTGGATCGCCGAGTACCCACGGCGTCCGTTCTTCTTCGGCATCCCCGCCTGGGTCATCGGCCTCGTGCTCGTGGGGGTCCAGGTCGCCAGTCTCCTCACGGCGCGGGCAGGAGCCAGCCTGCTCAGCCTCCTGTTCGGCTTCGCCCTCATCGCAGTGGCGGCCCGCCGGGCGGGCCTGCTCGGCGAGTACGGCTGGATCCCGGGCGGACGCCGGCCTGCCCGCGTCCGAGCGCCCAAGGTGCCGCGCGCCCAGGCCCGCGCCGAGCGCCGCACGATGTCGGACCGGGAGCGCCTCGACGCCCTGCTCGACCGCATCAACGAAGACGGCCTGAACGGTCTCACCGAGGCCGAGCGGCGAGAGTTGCTGCGCTTGCGCGACCGCCTGCGCGGATCCTGAGTTGGCAGCGGCCACGCGGCGACCGGTGATCCTGCTCGCCGGTGCGGTCCTCTTCTGGGGCACGAGCTTCGCTGCGACCAAGAGCGCCTACGCGACGTTGCCCCCGATGGCCGTGATGTGGCTGCGCATGACGCTGGCCACCCTGGTCTTCCTGCCGTTCTGGCGCAGGCTCCCGCGCCCTGACCCGCGTCCCGGGGACCGCTGCCTCCTGCTGCTCAGCGTGACGTTCATCCCGTTGCTCTACTACACGCTTGAGGGGTGGGCGATGGTCTACACGTCGGCAAGCCAGGCGGGTGTGGTCTCCGCGATCGCGCCGCTCATCGTGGCGGGTGCGGCGTGGCTGGTGCTCAAGGAGCCGCTGTCGGTCCGCAGCGCGGTCGGCATCCTCGTGTCGATGGCCGCGGTGGCAGTGCTCGCCCTCGGCGGTCGTGCGCAGGAGTCGGCCCCGGCGCCCTGGCTGGGCAACCTGCTGGAGGTGGGTGCCATGGTGGCGGCCGCGGGGTCGTGGATCACGATCAAGCACCTGAGCGCCCGCTACCATCCCTGGTTCCTCACGGGGCTGCAGGTCACCGCGGGGGCCGTGTTCTTCCTGCCGTTGGCCGTGCTGACCGGGCCGGTCGACTGGGGGGCGGTGAATCCCTCCACGTGGCTCGCGGTCGCCTATCTGGGCATCTTCCCGAGTCTGGTGGCGTTCGGGTTGTACAACTCCGCGCTCGCAGTGCTGCCGGCCGCCCGGGCGGCACTGGCGATCAACGTGATCCCCGCCGTGGCCCTCACCGCGGGCTGGCTCCTGCTGGGGGAATCCCTGACGCTTGTCCAGGTCGCTGCCTGCTGCGTGATCGTCGCAGTGGTGAGCTTGGCGCAGGGCCAGGGCCAGGGGCGCACGGCGTCCGGTCCTGTGGCGGACACGGTGAAGCCTGGTCCGCCCCGCTAGGCTGGGCAGTCTGGGCAGTCGTCGGACTGGCCCGGTCCCGGGAGGTTATCGATGCGCAAGATCAGGGTCGCGATCGTCGGGGTCGGCAACTGCGCAGCGTCGCTTGTGCAAGGCGTCCACCACTACCGGGACGCCGACCCGGCCGGCGAAGTCCCCGGCCTCATGCACGTCCGGTTCGGGGATTACCACGTGCGCGACATCGAGGTCGTGGTCGCCTTCGACGTCGACGCGCTCAAGGTGGGGCTCGACCTCTCCGAGGCGATCACGGCGTCCCGGAACAACACGTACCGCATCTGCGACGTCCCCACCGTCGGCGTCGAGGTGCTGCGCGGCCCGACGCTGGACGGCCTCGGGCTCTACTACCGCGAGGCGATCACGGAATCGGCCGCAGCGCCGGTCGACGTGACGGACGCCCTGCGCCGGGCCGGGGTCGATGTCGTCGTCTCGTACCTGCCCGTGGGGTCGGAGGACGCCGACCGTCATTACGCCCAGTGCGCCATCGACGCCGGCTGTGCGTTCGTGAACGCACTGCCCGTGTTCCTCGCGTCTGATCCGGTGTGGGCCGCGAAATTCGCGGCGGCGGGCCTGCCGATCGTCGGCGACGACATCAAGAGTCAGGTTGGCGCGACGATCACCCACCGCGTCCTGGCCCGGCTCTTCGAGGAGCGCGGCGTCCGGCTTGACCGGACTTTCCAGTTGAACGTGGGCGGCAACATGGACTTCCGCAACATGCTTGAACGGCAGCGGCTCGACTCCAAGAAGATCTCCAAGACCCAAGCCGTCCAGTCGAACCTTCAGCACCCCCTCGCCGCAGACGACGTGCACATCGGGCCGTCCGACCACGTCGCCTGGCTGGATGACCGCAAGTGGGCCTATGTCCGGCTCGAGGGCACCGCCTTCGGCGGCGCTCCGATCAGCCTGGAGTACAAGCTCGAGGTCTGGGACTCCCCGAACTCAGCGGGCATCATCATCGACGCCATTCGCGCCGCCCGGATCGCCCTCGACCGCGGGCTGGGTGGGCCGGTGATTCCGGCCTGCGCGTACCTGATGAAGTCGCCGCCCGTGCAACTGCCCGATGACGAGGGTCGACGCCAGTTGGAGGACTTCATCGCGGGTCGGTCCTGAGGTCTCCAGGTACCCCCTTGGTCGCCAAAAGGACGCTCATCGGCTAGACTGAATGAGTGCGAAACACTAATAATGCCCGGCGGCTGGTCTGGATGGACCAGCTCCGCGGCATCGCGGTGTTGCTCATCGTCGTGTTCCATGCCGGCGAGGTGCCGGTGGCCCTGGGTTGGGAGGGGTCAACGCGGGTGTCCGAGTTCGGCCTCGCCCTGCGGCCCTTCCGTGTCCCGTTGCTCATGGTGCTCTCGGGCCTCATGGTGGGCCGTTCGTTGGCAAAGCCGTTGCCCGGCTACGTGCGGGGGAAGGTGCGCCACGTCGTGTGGCCCTGGGCCATCTGGACGCTCGCCATGATCCCTCTCGGGCTGGAATGGCTCGACCCCGCGACGCTGGAGTTCTGGGTGTCCTCGACCCACACGTGGTACCTCGTGGCGCTCGCCTTCGTGTACGCCCTTGCGCTGGTCACCCGGAGAGTCCCGGGGTTGCTGGTCTCCGCGGCGATGATCGCCCTGCACGAGCTCGGTGTCGTCGGCTGGCCCCCCGCCCTGGACATCCTCTGGTTCGGTGCGTTCTTCTTCGTGGGCGCGTGGCTCGCCGGCGTCCGGGACGCCCTGCTCGAGGTCCCTCGCGCGGCCGTCGCCACCGTGGCCGTCACGACCGTTCTCCTCACCGTGATCCTGGACATGAGCGTCCGTTCGATGGCGACCTTCGCAGTCTCCGTCGCGGGGGTCGTTGTGGTCCTCTGGCTCGGCCCCAGACTGCCGGTGTGGCGATTCCCGTCGTGGATCGGGCGCAACTCGATCGTCACCTACCTCGTCCACTTCCCGGCGTTGTTCCTGCTCTGGCCGGTCGTCGCCGCGGCGGGCGTCAACGACCCTGCCTTCACAGTGCCCGCCCTCGCCGCGCTCACGATCGGCGTGTCGGCGCTGGCCACCTGGCTGCAGCCGCGGACGCCGTGGCTCTACGCGATGCCTGCCGGGCTCCTGGGCGACCAACGCCGGTCGAGCTTGCCGAGACCGACGCCGGTCGAGCCCGTCGAGGCCAACGCTGGTCGGGCTTGACGCTGGTCGGGCTTGACGCTGGTCGGGCTTGACGCTGGTCTGGGCCGGAGGCTCTGGTCAACGGAGGCGCCACGGTCTACCCTCGCCGCATGACGGAGAGCGGTTTAGTCATCAACTTCTTTGCCGAACTCACCGGCTTGCCTCTGAGGTGGATCACGGCGAGGACGGGCAGCCAGGCGCCCCAGACCGCGTGCACACCCGGGTCCCCGTCGCGCTCGGCCAGCCATTCCCCCGATTCCTTCGCCAGGAGCGCGGCCGCGGTCCCGACTGCCGCCACAGCCACAGTCAGGACGCCGTAGCGCGCCCGCCAGCGCCGCACCGCGACGAGTGCGATCAGGGCCGTCGCCGCGAACGGCAACAACACCACCGCGAAGTGCACGACCAACGGGTGCCCTCGCCTTAACCCTGGCGGTGGGTCACTCGGGCGCCCAGGCTGTGTGGGGGGATCCGGTCCAGGCAGGCACGCCAGCCACGGCCACCCCGGACCCGCAGGAGACACCGACATCTCAAGCCACCTCGACCTCGCCAGTGACTCCGACCATCTCAGCCACCCAGACCCCGCGCTACACGATGGCGGAGGTGGCCCAGCACACCTCGGCCGCCTCCTGCTGGACGGCGGTGGACGGCGGCGTGTACGACGTCACGGCGTGGATCGGCCAACACCCCGGCGGCAGGGATCGGATTCTCGGGCTCTGCGGCAAGGACGGCACCGCCGCCTTCACCACCCAGCACGGCTCCTCGCAGCGTGTCGCGGGCGTCATCGCGGGGTTCCGCATCGGGGACCTGGGCTGACCACCTTTCGACAAGCCCAACCCGCGCCCGGCTCACACGGCGGTCAGAGTCGCGTCACCAGCCGCACGGCCCGGACGATCCGATTCATCGCCGACGGCCTGATCCGGATCGCCCCCTCAGGGCACACCGTCAGGCAGTGATAGCAGTTGAGGCAGGACGTGCACTCCACCGCAGACACCCGCTGCATCACGGCCTCCCGTCGTCACCC
>CAZZGU010000043.1:0-8286 GCA_964653755.1 uncultured Nigerium sp.
CAGAACCGGTCGCTGGGAAGCCCGGACACTGCCAGGGCAGTCAGCACCGCGGACGGCCCCGGAACCGCGGTGACCCGGAAGCCTTCGGCAGCGGCGGCCTGGACCACACGGAACCCCGGGTCGGAGACGGAGGGCATCCCCGCGTCCGTCACCACCGCCACCCGCCGACCCTCGCGCAGGGCGCCCAGCAGGAGTCCGACGCGGGACGCCTCGTTCGCGTCGAAGTGGGACACCACCTGCGCGGTCAGCGTCACCCCTAGCCGCGCAGCTAGCGAGCGCAGCCGTCGCGTGTCCTCGGCGGCGATCAGGTCGGCGCGCGCGAGCTCGCGCGCCAGCGCGGGGCTGGCGTCGGCGAGGTCCCCGATGGGGGTGCCCACGAGCACGAGGACGCCCTCAGCGTCGGTTCCGGCAGGGTTCACGCTGCCCAGTATGGCGAAGGCCTCCCCCTAGGATGGCGTGGTGACCAGCGAGCCGACCCTCAGCACCGACGTGCTCGTGGCCCCGCCGGCTCTTCCGCCCCTCGCGCAGGCTCGACCCAGCACCGTCCAGCGGCTGCGGGACTGGCAGCCCACGGACCGGCTCGCCTCCTGGGTGATCACGCTCGCGATCACTGCGCTGGCGTTCGCGATCCGCGTGTACAACGTGGGGTACCCGGGCAAACTCGTGTTCGACGAGACCTACTACGCCAAGGACGCCTGGGCGTTGCTGCGATCCGGCTACGAACGGGACTGGGCTGCCGACGCCAACGCCCAGATCCTGACGGGCAACCTGGACATGATGTCGCCCGGAGGCTCGTTCATCGTCCACCCACCGGTCGGCAAGTGGCTCATCGCGGTCGGCGAAGCTGCGTTCGGCCTCAACTCGTTCGGGTGGCGGATCTCCGCGGTCGTCTTCGGGTCGCTGCTCGTGCTGATGGTGATCCGGCTGGCGCGGCGGGTGTCGCGGTCGACGCTGGTCGGCGCGATCGCCGGCATCCTGCTGACCTTCGACGGGTTGGCCTTCACGATGAGCCGCATCGCGCTTCTCGACGGCTTCCAGGCGTTCTTCCTCGTGGCGGCCGTAGCTGCCACGGTCGCCGACCGGGACTGGTTCCGAGCGCGGCTGGCGGACGCGTTGGACGCTCGCGGGATCCCCGACTTCGGCGGGCGCTTCGGCCCCCTGGTGTGGTGGCGTCCGTGGCGGTGGGTCGCCGGGCTGATGTTCGGGCTGGCCGTCGCCACCAAGTGGAACTCGGTCTACGTCCTGGCCGCCTTCGGCATCCTCTCAGTGCTGTGGGACGTCGGCGCGCGCCGCCTCGCCGGCACCGACTTCAAGGCCTGGCTCGCGGTCGTGGCCGACGGCATCCCCGCCTTCGTGGCCCTGGTGGTGACCGCCGCGGCGACCTACCTGGCCTCGTGGACGGGTTGGCTGACGACCAGCGGCGGCTGGGGCCGCGATTGGGGGGCCAACAACCCCGATCACCCGCTCACGCAGGCGTTCGGGCGTCCGCTCGCCTCCTGGCTCGTCTACCACAAGGAGATCTACGCCTTTCACACCGGCGACTTCATCAACGACCAGACCCACCCCTACGACGCCCACCCCGCAGGTTGGCTGTTCATGCTGCGGCCGATCGGCATGGACGCGGTCAACGACATCCAGCCCGGCACGGACGGCTGCCTGGGCCCGGAGAACTGCCTGCGTGTGATCACCGGCATGGGGACCCCGATCCTGTGGTGGATGGCCGCCATCGCCCTCTTCGTGGGGCTGGTCTGGTGGCTGGCCGGGCGCGACTGGCGCTTCGGCGTCCCCGTCGTAGCTGCCCTGGCGGCCTACCTGCCCTGGTTCCTCTACACCGACCGGCCCCAGTTCTTCTTCTACGCGATCACGCTGGTCCCGTTCACCGTGGTCTGCCTCGCGATGGTGATGGGGTTGGTGCTCGGCGACGCGCGCGCCCCCGGACGCCGGCGTGCCGCGATGGCGGTGGGCCTGGCGATCGCGGCCGTGGTGGCGAACTTCGCGTACCTGTACCCGGTCCTCACGGACGGGCTCCTTCCCTACTCCAACTGGCTCCAGCGGATGTGGCTTCGCTCGTGGATCTGACCGGCGCGATGCCGGATTGTGACCAAACCCGCCTGATTGTGACCTGAACACAACCCTGCCCCCGTCCCCCTCCCGCTAGCTTGAGGGTCAGATTCACCCCCATCCCCGGAGGTCGCTCGTGAAGGTCGTGCGGTGGCTGGCCGGCCTGGTGGCGCTGTGTGCGCTCCTCGCCGGATGCACCGGCGCGCCCCAACCCACCCCGTCCTCCCCGACCGTGCCCTCCGACGCGCGCACGGACACGAACGCCACCCCGCGCGACGCCCTGCTCGACAGCGGTGGGTTGCGCCTGGCGCTGACCGCGCTGCCGACCCAGTGGAACCCGTGGCACCCGGACGCCGCCGCCCCCGGCCCCCTGCTCGTGCTCGACCCGCTGCGCGGTCAGCAGATCAGGTTCGACGCCGCAGGCAACCCCACGCCGAACCCCGACTTCATCACAAGCGCCGAAGTACGCCACGACGAACGCACGACCGTCTCGCTGACGCTCAATCCGAATGCGGTGTGGGCCGACGGTGCGCCGATCACCGCGATCGACTGGATGGCCGCCTTCGCCGCCCTCAACGGTTCCACGCCGGCCTTCCGGACCATCGACGACCACGGGTGGCGGCAGGTGGAGACCGTCCGCCAGGGCGACACGGGCTTCGACGTCGAGGTCGTGTTCCGCGGCGTCGTGCCCGACTGGTCGCGCCCCCTGGCCGCTGGACCCGCGCGCGCGGAGTCCGTCTCCGACCCAGCGACCTTCAACGAGGGCTGGACCGACTACCGGGCCGGGTGGTTCTGCGGCCCCTTCGTGGTCACGCACACCGACGTCCCTCAGGGCCTGCTCACGCTCGAACGCAACCCGCTCTGGTGGGGCGAGACGCCCAGACTCGAACGCATCGTGTTCCGGACGATCCAGCCCGAGGCCGAGGCCGCCGCGTTCCAGCACAACGAACTCGACCGGTTCGAGGTGGGCCTGTCCGCCGATCGTGCCCAGCAGGCGCGCGCCGCCGGCGACACGACGTTGCGCACGGCGCCGGGCACGTCGGGACGCGTCCTCCTCCTGAACACGTCGGGTTTCCTCGCGGACCCTGCGGTGCGCCAGGTCGTGGTGCGCTCGCTCGACCGGCGGGCGATCGCCCAGGCTGTCGTCGCGGCGATCGGCGTGGAGCCCGTGGCCTGGAGCAACCCGGTGTTTCTGACGAACCACCCCGGCTACACCGACCAGGCGCGCTCCACCGACGTCGACTTCGATCCGGCGCGCGCTGCGGCCGACCTGGAGCGCGCAGGCTGGCGGCTCGAGGGCGGACGCCGCGTGCGGGACGGCCAGGTGCTGACGTTGACCTTCACCCTCCCGCCCGAGGACACGCTCGCCGCCCGCGAGTACGCGCGGGTCGCACTCGACCTGGCCGCGCTCGGCATCGCGACGTCCCCGGCGACCGGGGCCGCCGATCTGACGCCCACGACCGTGACGCTCGACGCCTACCCCCTCACCCGGGCGCAGGGCGTCCACGGCGGAAACCCCGACGTCGCCGAGATCGTCGCGCGCATCGCGTCCGAGACCGATCCCATCCGCCGCGCGGACCAGGGGACCCAACTCGGCCGGGCCCTGTGGCTCGAGGCCACGGCGCTTCCCCTCTACCAGGTGCCCCAGGCGATCGCGGTGAAGTCGGCCCTCGGCAACCTCGGCGCCCACGGGTTCGCGAGCGTCGTCTGGGAGGACGTCGGGTGGACGCGCTGACGGACATGGTCGGCGTCGTCGCGCCGGGCCTGTAAATTGCCCGTCGGCCCGCGGACGCCCCTGCGTCCCGGCACCGACGAGGAAGGCGACACGGCATGGCCCTGTGGAAGCTGCACGGCAACGGGAACCTGGAACCAGGGGCGGTGGTCGCCCCCGACGAACGGCTCTCCTGGGGCAAGACGGTCGGGCTGGGCGCACAGCACGTGGTCGCCATGTTCGGAGCCACCTTCGTCTTCCCGCTCCTCATGGGGCTGAACCCGCAGCTCGCCGTGATGATGTCCGGCATCGCGACGATGATCTTCCTGGTCGTCGTGCGGGGCCGGGTGCCGAGCTACCTGGGCTCGTCGGCGTCCTTCGTGGGCGTCGCGACCGCGATCTACGCCGCCGGGGGCAACCCCTCGCACGTGTCGGGCGCCATGTTCTGGGTCGGGGTGCTGCTGCTGATCGCCGGCGTCATCATCCACGTGGCCGGGCCCGGCGCGATCCACCGCGCGCTCCCGCCGGTCGTGACCGGCGCAGTCGTCATGCTGATCGGCTTCAACCTCGCCCCGGTGGTCGCCCGCACGTACTGGCCGCAGGACCAGTGGGTCGCGCTCCTCACGATGATCGTGGTCGTGGTGCTGAGCGTCGGCGTCCGGGGCTTCATCAGCCGCATCGCCATCTTCCTGAGCCTGATCGTGGGCTACGTGCTGAGCTGGGTCCTGGACCTCGTGCTCGGGCCGATCACGTCGTTCTCCCCCGGTGCCGGAGAGGTCACGACCCATCCGCGCGTCGACTGGTCCGGGGTCGCGTCCGCGAACTGGTTCGGCCTCCCGCCGGTCACCGACCTGGCGACCTGGCAACTCAACTCCCCGACCAACGTGGTCGGCTTCCACGCCCCGTCGTTCAACCTCGCGTTCATCCTGATCGCGCTGCCGGTGGTGATCGCGCTCATCGCCGAGAACACCGGCCACGTCAAGGCGGTCGCCGAGATGACCGGGGCCGACCTCGATCAGGACATGGGGCGCGCCATCGCCGCCGACGGTGCGGCCTCCATGCTGGCCACCGCCGTGGGCGCCGGCCCCACCACCACCTACGCCGAGAACATCGGCGTCATGGCTGCCACGAAGGTGTACTCGACGGCCGCGTACGTCGTCGCGGCGCTCGTCGCAATCCTGTTCGGGTTCTCGCCGAAGTTCGGCGCCATCATCTCCGCGACCCCGGGGGGCGTCCTCGGCGGCATCACCGTCGTGCTCTACGGCATGATCGGCCTGCTCGGCGCGAAGATCTGGAAAGAGAACGGCGTCGACTTCGGCAACCCGGTCAACCTCGTGCCCGTGGCCGCCGGCATCATCATCGGCGTCGGCGACGTCAGCCTCGTCTTCTCGGACAGCTTCACCCTCAGCGGCATCGCCTTCGGCACGATCGTGACCGTGGTCGTCTACCACCTCGCCCGCTGGCTGGCACCCGAGGAGCTGAAGCGTGACTCCGAGGGAGCCGTGCTGATCGTCGACCGTCCCGGCGCCTACGCCGACCCGGACGGCCCCCGCGACTGAACGGACCCCGCAACTGAACGGCCCCCGCGACTGAACAGCACGTGGCGGGCCGTTCCTAAGGTGGGGACATGAACGCCCCCATCAGGCGGCCTGCGTGGGCCGAGTCGGATCCCCTGCTCCGCGAGTACTACGACCACGAGTGGGGCTTTCCCGTCCGTGACACCCCCGGCATCTTCGAGCGGATCGCGCTCGAGGGCTTCCAGTCCGGGCTGTCGTGGCTCACGGTGTTGCGCAAGCGGGAGGCGCTGCGGGCAGCCTTCGCAGGCTTCGACCCGGACGCCGTCGCGCGCTTCACCGCCGACGACGTCGAACGACTGCTGACGGACCCGGCGATCGTCCGGAACCGGCGCAAGATCGAGGCCGCCGTCACCAACGCCCGCGCGACGGTGGCCCTGACGGAGCAGGGCGTCGACCTGGCCGAACTCGTCTGGTCGTTCCGTCCCGAGGCCCCGCAGGCGCCGGCGGAGGCGCGGCCGTCCCGCTCACCGGAGTCCGAGGCGCTCGCCCTGGAGCTGAAGTCTCACGGGTTCACGTTCGTGGGGCCGGTGACGATGTACGCCCTCATGGAGGCCGTCGGGATCATCGACCACCGGCTGTGAGGCGTCCCTGGGGGGCTCAGGCCCCGTCGTCGGCCTTCACGGCGTGCCCGCCGAACTGGTTGCGCATGGCTGCGACCATCTTCATCGAGGGGGAGTCCTCCTGCTGGGACACGAACCGGGCGAACAGCGCTGCCGAGATCGTCGGCACCGGCACGCCGAGGTCGACCGCGGCGTTGACCGTCCAGCGCCCCTCTCCGGAGTCCGCGGCGTACCCCTCGATGCGGTCGAGGTTCGGGTCGCCGTCCATGGCGCGCACCATGAGGTCGAGCAGCCAGGAGCGGATGACCGTGCCCTCTCGCCACGACTCGAACACGGCCGGCACGTGGGTGACCAGGTCGGACGCCTGCAGGAGCTCCCAGCCCTCGGCGTAGGCCTGCATGAGGCCGTACTCGATGCCGTTGTGGACCATCTTCGCGAAGTGCCCCGCGCCGTGCTCACCGGCATGCACGAACCCGAACTCGCCTTCCGGCTTCAGCGCGTCGAAGATCGGCTGCACGTGGGCCACCGCGTCCTCGGGTCCGCCGACCATGAGGGCGTAGCCGTTCTCGAGCCCCCACACTCCCCCCGAGACGCCGCAGTCGAGGAACCGCACGCCTCGTTCGGCCAGCGCGGCCGCGTGACGGGCGTCGTGGGTCCACTTGGAGTTGCCGCCGTCGATCACGACGTCACCGGGGCTCAGCAGTGCACCGACCTGGTCGATCACCCGGTCGACGACGGAGTCGGGCACCATGATCCACACCGCGCGGGGGGTGTCGGTCAGCCTGGCCACCAGGTCCGGCAGGTCGGCGGCGTCCGACAGGGCGGGGTTGGTGTCGTAGCCCACGATCGTGTGGCCCGCGCGCCTGAGACGCTCGCGCATGTTTCCGCCCATCTTGCCCAGCCCGATGAGACCCATCTGCATGATCCGTGCTCCTTTGCTCGACTCGGCCCCAGCGTAGTGAAGCGCGCAGGCATCCGGTATCGGCCGATGCAAGGACACCCAGTCGAGACCCGTTCTCACTTTGGGGCGACGGGGGCAGAATGGTCCTGCGCTTCACCTGGGGCGGACGCCGGCGTCCGTCTCGCGGCCATCGGGAAGGATGTCGACCTGTGACGCAGGATGCCACGAGCACGAGCCCCGCGAGGACCCCTGGCCCGGCGGGCTCCGCACGCCCGGGCGTCCCGCCTCTGGCGGTGGCCGTCCCGGCCGCCACCTTCCTCGGGGTCGTGGTCTTCGTGTGGCTCGTCGCCGTCGAGCTCGCGGGGCGTCCGCCGCTCCCGGCCAGGATCCAGGCTGACGAGACCACGACGTACGTCTCTCTGCTGGCCGACCTCGTCGCCCGGCTGACCGGCCTGGCGGCCCTCGGCGGTGCGCTGGCGATCGCCGCGTTCACGCCGCTCGGTCACGACCATCGGCTGTCCGACGAGGGCCAGCGCCTCGCGCGGTGGACGGGGCGCTCGGCCCAACTGTGGTTCTGGTCGTCGATGCTCCTCACGGCGGCGAACTCCGCCTACGTCAACGGCGTCCCGATGGGCTACACGTTCGCCCCGGACGCCTGGTGGACGTTCCAGATCACGACCCCGGCGAGCCTCGCCTGGCTGCTGTCCGCGGTGGCAGCGCTGGCGACGGCCCTCGCCAGCTACTTCTCCCGGATGTACGCGCCCTTCGCCCTCACCTACCTCTTCGGCCTGCTCGCCATGATGTTCGTGGGCGTGACCGGCAACGTGTCGATCGGCCTCGACCACGACTGGGCCACCGACGCGGCGATCTGGATCGCGCTGACGATGATTCCCCTTGCGACGGGCGCGGTCGCGGTCGTCCTGCGCGGCGTCGCCGGGGCCTCCCCGGACGACGTTGCACACCGCCTACGTCGCTACCACGTCATGGTTCCCGTGGGCGTCGTGGTCGCCGCGGGGGGGCACGCCTTCATCGCCTGGCAGCAATTGGCCGGGCAGCCCCTGAGAGGCCAGTACTACGGCATCCCGACGGTCGGCTTCTTCGTCTGTCTGGCCCTGCTCGCGGCCAGCTGGGCCTGGCGCCAGGCGTCCGGCGAAGCCCGGGACGGAGCGGCGCCCACCCGGGCCCTCGCCTCGGCGGTCCGGGACGTCGCGGTGGGCATCGTCTACGTCGGGTTCCTGTCGACGGCCAACCACATCCCGACGCCGCGGTACCTCATCCCGCAATCGGCGCAGGTGAACTACCTCGGGTACGAGTCGCCGATCCCCGTCACGCTCGAGCGTCTCCTGACACTCGGCCGCCCGAACTTCCTGTGGGTCGGACTGGCCCTCGTGTCGGTGGGCGTCTACCTGTGGGTCTACGTGCGCGTCCGGCGCGCGGGCCAGAGTTGGCCCGCTTACCGCGTGGCGTTCTGGGTCT
>CAZZGU010000043.1:8296-14506 GCA_964653755.1 uncultured Nigerium sp.
GGGTGGGCGCTCACGTTCTACCTGGCCGTGACGGGGTTCTGGGAGTACTCGACGGTGGTGTTCAGCTGGCACATGTTCGTGCACATGACCGTGAACATGACCGTGCCGGTGCTCTGCGTGCTGGGTGGGCCCCTCACCCTGGCCCGCCTGGCGGCGCGCCCCCGCGACAAGGGCGAATTGCCGGGAGCCACCGAGAGCATCGGCGCCGTGCTGGCCTACCGCCCCCTGCAGCGCGTGTTCAGCACCCCGTCCCTGTGGCTCAACTACGTCGGCTCGCTGTTCCTCATCTACTACACGCCCCTGTTCCCGTGGCTCATGCGGTACCACTGGGCCCACCAGCTCATGCTGCTGTACTTCATGGTGACCGGGTACCTGTTCTTCAACATGCTCGTCGGGATCGACAACCGCTCCACCCGCATGCCCCACCTGATCAAGCTGGCCCTGGTGATCAGCATCATGCCGTTCCACGCGATCTTCGCCGTCGGCATCCTGATGTCCGCCTCCCTCTTCGGCGGGGACTTCTACAACTCGATCGACATCACGTGGGTGGGTGATCTCATGGCCGACCAGAACATCGCCGGACAGATCACGTGGATCCTCGGCGAGATTCCGCTGTTCATCGTGATCATCGCGCTCGCCGCACAGTGGTTCAGCCAGGACAAGGCCGACTCCAGCCTCTCCGACACCGCCCAGGACGCCGGACTGGACGACTCGTTCGACGCCTACAACGACATGCTCGCCGAACTGGCGAAGCGTGACCGCGTCCGACAGGCGCCTGACCTCCGGAAGGGGCCGCGTCCATGACCAGCCAGCAGTCAGCCGCCGAGAAGGTCGCAGCCCTCCCGCGTTACGACGGGCTCGACCAGCGCATCGAACTCGACATCTCGGGCATGACCTGTGCGGCCTGCGCGGCCCGCATCGAGAAGAAGCTCAACAAGCTCGAAGGCGTCACCGCTACGGTCAATTACGCCACCGAGCGCGCCGTCATCCTGGGGCTCTCGCCCGACGACGCGGCCGACGTGATCAAGACCGTCGAGAACACGGGCTACGGTGCCGCCGAGGTCGTCGAGGGATCCGAGCCGGACGGCTACTCCGACCGCGTCAAGATGCTGCGCAACCGCCTCATCGTCGCAGCCCTCCTCACCGTCCCGCTCGGCGACGTCGCGATCGTGCTGGCGCTGGCCCCCCAGATGCGCTTCCCCGGCTGGCAGTGGGCGCTCCTGATCGCCTCGATGCCGGTCGTGTTCTGGGCGGCGTGGCCGTTCCACCGAGCCGCGTGGCGGAACATCCGCCACGGGTCGACGAGCATGGACACGCTGGTCTCGCTCGGGGTGTTGGCCGCCTTCAGCTGGTCGCTGATCTCGACGATCATCGGCGCCGAGGACACCGAGGGCTACTGGATCGGCTACGGCATCGCCCCCGCGGGGGCGGACACGCTGTACCTTGAGGTGGCCTCGGCAGTCACGACGTTCCTCCTGGGGGGTCGCTACATCGAGGCCCGGTCCAAGCGATCGGCACGGAGCGTTCTCTCGGCCCTCGGCAACCTCGCCCCCGACAGCGTGTGCGTGATCCGTGACGGTGTCGAACAGGTCGTGCCGCTGTCCTCGCTCAAGGTGGGCGAACGCTTCCTCGTCCGGCCCGGCGAACGGATCGCCACCGATGGCCGGATCGTCGTGGGGTCCTCGGCGATCGACACCTCGATGATGACGGGCGAGCCGGTCCCCCGCGAAGTGGTGGAGGGCGACCGCGTGCTGGGCGGCACCATCAACACGACCGGCGCGCTCATCGTCGAGGCCGAGAAGATCGGCGCCCACACGCAGCTCGCTCAGATGGCCGCCACGGCCGAGCAGGCCCAGGCACGCAAGGCGCGCGTCCAGACCCTGGTGGACAAGATCGTGGGCGTCTTCGTGCCGGCCGTCCTCATCATCGCCGCACTCACGCTGGCCGGATGGTTCCTCGCGGGCGCCGGTCCCCGGACCGCCTTCAGCGCCGCCCTGTCGGTGCTCATCATCGCCTGCCCCTGCGCCCTCGGGCTGGCCACGCCGACGGCCCTCATGGTCGGGGTCGGACGCGGTGGGCAGCTGGGCATCCTCATCAAGGGCCCGGACGCCCTCGAGGCCAGCGGCCAGATCGACACCGTCGTCCTCGACAAGACCGGCACGCTCACCACCGGCGTGATGACGCTGGAGGAGTCGGTGGCCTTCCCCGGCGCCCCGCCGCGCGCAGACGATCTCCCGCTGCTGGCCATCGTGGCCGCCGTCGAACGCCACTCCGAACACCCGATCGCGCGCGCGCTGGTGGTGGGCGCCCGGGACGCCGGCCTCGCCGACATCGCGGACGTGCGCGACGTCCGCGCGCTGCCCGGCCAAGGCGCGTCCGGCACGGTGGAGGTGGCGGGCGGAACGCACCGCGTCCTCGTCGGCAACGCGGACCTCTTCGCCGCGGAGGGGATCGAACTTCCGGCGCAGGCGGCCATTCTGGTGGACGCGGCCGCCGAAGCGGGACGCACGGCTGTCCTCGCCGCAGTGGACGGCGTCGCGGCGGGCGGGTTCGTGGTCTCCGACAGCATCAAGGACAGCGCATCGTCGGCCGTCGCCCGGCTGCGTGCCATGGGACTGTACACAGTGCTGCTGACAGGCGACCGCCAGCGCGCCGCGGACGCCGTGGGCCGTGAGGTCGGCGTGGACGCGGTCGTGGCAGAAGTACTCCCCACCGACAAGGCTGCGGTCATCGAGCGGCTTCAGGCCGAGGGACGCCGGGTCGCGATGGTCGGCGACGGAATCAACGACGCCGCGGCCCTCGCCACCGCCAACCTCGGCCTCGCGGTGGTGACCGGAACGGACGTCGCCCTGAAGTCCGCCGACATCATCCTGGTCCGGCACAACCTCGAGGTGATCCCGGACGCCATCCTGCTGGCCCGCCGGACGCTCAAGACGATCCGCGGCAACCTGGTCTGGGCGTTCGGCTACAACGTCGCCGCCATCCCCCTCGCGGCCGCCGGGCTGCTCAACCCGCTGATCTCGGGCTTCGCGATGTCGCTGTCGTCGGTGTTCGTGGTCTCGAACTCGATGCGGCTGCGCAAGTTCGACCCCAAGCGCTGAGGCGCCGCGCCGGCGTCCCGCCGCGTCCCGGGCCCTGCCGCGTCCCGGGCCCTGCCGCGTCCCGGGCCCGACACGCACGTTCCTGACAATCGCGCTTGTTCCGGAGCCAACGCGGTTGTCAGCTACCTGCGTGTCACGGCCCGACCGACCCGTCCCCGAACAACCGCAGGGCCAGCAGGACGACCGCGCTCACGACGAGCAACACGAAGGAGAGCGCGACGGCGATCCCCAGGTTCGACTCGAACCCGATGAAGATCGCCAGCGGCATCGTTTGGGTGACCCCCTCGCGGTTGCCGGCGAAGAAGATCGTGGCGCCGAACTCTCCCAGCGCTCGCGCCCACGCGAGGATCAATCCGCTGAGGAGCGCCCGACGCGCCAGAGGGGCCATGATCAGGCCGAACAGTTGCACCTCGGACGCCCCGTCCACGTGAGCCGCCTCCCGGACCGCCGGCTCCACGGCAGCGAACCCGACGCGGGCGGCCCGGACGTAGAAGGGCCCCGCCACGAACACCTGCGACAGGATGACGGCGAAGGTCGTGAAGGGGATCGTGATGCCCCATTGGCTCAACGGCTGGCCGACCCATCCGTTGCGCCCGAAGACCTCCAGCATGGCGATGCCGGCCACCATGGGAGGCAGCACGATCGGGAGGTCGACGAGGAGCTGGACGAGGGTGCGTCCCGGGAACTTCCAGCGCGCGAGCAGGTAGGCCAGCGGCGTCCCGAACGCCACGATGCCCACCATGCTGACGGCCGTTGTGACCAAGGAGAGTCTGATGGCCGCGTGGGCGGCCGGGTCATCGATGTAGCTCCGCAGGTCACCCCCTGCAACCGCCCCCCACACCAGGCCCGCCAGCGGCACTGCGAGGAGGGCGAGAAGAACCAGTCCGGGCGCGACGAACGGCGCGGCGTCCCGGGGATGGCTCACGGGGCCGGCGGGAGGTAGCCAGTCTCGGTGAGAAGGGCCTGACCGGCGCCCGACGTCATGAACACGATGAACGCGTCAGCGCCCGCCTTGTTCTTGCCGAGGGTCACCGGGGCGATCGAGAAGGCGACGAGCGTGTTGTCCGCGTCGGGGATCTCCACCTGGGTGGCCCCCTTGAGGTCGGCCGGCAGGTCGGTGACGAAGACGATGCCCGCGTCGGCCTCCCCCATCGTCACCTTGTTGACGATGGGCTGGACGCCCATCTCGCGGGAGACGATGTTGGCCTCGACCCTGGCCTGGAAGCCCGCCCCCTGGGACGCCTCGAGCTTGCCGAGGGTCTTGGCGGTGGCGGTCCCGATCGGGATCGCGTCGGCGCCGACCAGGAGCTTGACGCCCGGCTTGGCGAGGTCGCCCAGGCCGGTGATGCCAGCAGGGTTGTTCGGCGCGACGACGACGACGAGCCGCGTCCGGGCCAGCTGACGCACGCCGGCCTGGTCGACGTGGCCAGCTTCGGCGGCGGCGGTCATGTCGGCGGGATTGGCTGCGATCCAGACGTCGGGAGTGGCGCCCTGGGCGAGTTGCTCCCGCTGGACGGGAGTGTGCCCGACCTCGAAGGACACGGTGCCGGCACCGGAGGCGGCGTAGGCCTCCTGGAGCGCCTTGACCGTGGCGGCGAAGGCGCCGGGCACGTAGACGACGACCTCGCCCGTGGCCGCCATCGACGGCGACTGTGCCGCAGCGGACGCCTCCTGCGACGTCGGGGTGGTGGCGGGTGAGGAGGCGCAGGCCGCCAGGGGCGCGAAGGCGAGGGCTGCGACGAGCGCGCGGCGGGTGATCATGAGGGTCTCCTTCTGGGTTCTCGGCTCAACCTAGCCCGCAGAACCCGACACTTGGCCCCCCGCGTCCGAGGGTGAGACCACCCGCGGAGCCGTCGTTCCCCCTAGCCAGAGGCGCAATACACCCCCGGGGTATGCCGACTAGGCCAGATCCTCGCACAGCAACCCGGCGGGCGCGACCCCGCAAGAGATATCTTGTCCCCACCACCGGCGAACGAGGGAGGGACCATGATCCAGGAGCGGGCGCGGGTCTACGGCACCATCACGGTGAGTGACCGCGGCCAGATCGTCATCCCCGCCCAGGCCCGCCGCGACTTCGACATCGCCGTCGGCGACAAGCTGATCGTCCTCGGCGACCCCGAGCGCGGTCTCGCCCTGTTCAAGGTCTCCGCACTGCTGGAGAAACTGCCCGACCTCCTGGACTTCCTCGGTCGGAGCGGTCGGGAGGGTGCGCCGCCGGAGCCCTGACCAGTGTCAGGGGGGCTTGTTAGGGTGTGACCAGTCGCCTTTCGAGGAGGTGCCGTGTTGTTCACCAGGAAGATGCTCGACGAACCAGTGGTCGGGCTGCAGGTCGTGGCCGAGGGAACGTTCCCGGTCGAGCTGCTGGGACGCAAGCGCCGACGCGTCCCTGTGACGGCCACGGTCGATCCGGACACCGGTGTGGTCACCCTCACCGTCCCGGTGAGCCGCATCAAGGATCTCCGCTGAGCACCGCGCCCCGCCCCCTCCTGGGCGCCCTGGCTGCAGCTGTCCCGCCCGATCTGGGCACGGGCGTCGTCCTGGCGGACGGTCGGCGTCCCGTCACCGGGCTGCGGGCCGTAGTCCCCGAAAGACGAGTGCGCGACTCCCTCGAGGGACACGAACGTGGACTCGGCGGGCAACGTGGCCCGGGAGGCCTCGATCTTGGCTGGGGTGGCGAGTCCGTCGTTGCCCCCTGAGAGCGACAGCACCTCCGCGCGGAGCGACGTGCTGAGGTCGCTGGCCGGGTACGAGGCGTAGAGGAGCAGGCCGACGACCGGCGCCTCGGGGTCGGCGCCCGCGGCGTCCGCGGTGATGGCGGCAACGGTCCCGCCGAGGGAGTGGCCGCCGATGACCCAGCGGATGGTGCCCGGGTGGTCCGGCCACACGGCGTCGAAAGCACCGAGGGACAGGAAGGCGATGCCCAACGGCTGCTTCGCGATGACGACGGTGTGTCCGGCTTCGGCCACCGGACGCAGGACCGCGGCGTAGGCGCGGGCGTCCACCCTCGCGCCCGGCTGGAAGAACAGGCCGGTGGCGCTGGCGGGCTCGGTGGGGGTCAGGGTGATCCGCGTGGCGGTCTCGGCGACAGCAACCCCTGCGTCTGAGCGCA
>CAZZGU010000044.1:0-2563 GCA_964653755.1 uncultured Nigerium sp.
ACTCGCTCGCCCCGGCCGCCAAGCGGCTGGGCGAGTTGATCGACGCTCCGGTCGTCCTGGCCGGCGACGTGGTGGGCCCCCTGGCCGCCGAAACCGTCGCCGGCCTGGCCCCGGGCGAGATCGCGATGCTGGAGAACGTCCGCTACGAGCCGGCCGAGGAGTCCAAGCTGGACGCCGAGCGCGAGGCCCTGGCCGCGAAGTACGCGGAGTTCGGGGACGTGTTCGTGTCGGACGGCTTCGGGGTCGTGCACCGCAAGCAGGCCTCGGTCTACGACGTCGCGAAGCTGCTGCCCAACGCCGCCGGCCATCTGGTGGCGAAGGAGGTCGACGTCCTGAGGAAACTCACCGAGACCCCTGAGCGTCCCTACGTCGTCGTTCTCGGCGGCGCGAAGGTGGCCGACAAGCTGTCGGTGATCGACAACCTGCTCAAGGTGGCCGACACGCTCGTCATCGGCGGGGGCATGGGCTACACCTTCCTCAAGTCCCAGGGCTACGAGGTGGGCACGTCGATCCTCGACGCCGACCGCATCGAGGTCTGCGCCCAGTACCTCAAGGACGCCGAGGCCGCCGGCAAGCAGCTGCTCGTGCCGGTCGACACGGTCGTGGCGCCGGCCTTCGGGCCCGAGGGCCCCGCCACCGTGGTGGACGCCGACGCGATCCCCGCCGACCAGATGGGCCTCGACATCGGGCCCAGGACGGCCGAACTCTTCGCCGAGGCGATCCGGGGAGCCAGGACGGTGTTCTGGAACGGGCCCATGGGCGTCTTCGAGATGGAGCTCTTCGCGGCCGGCACCCTGGCTGTCGCGAAGGCTTTGTCCGAGACGGACGCCTTCACGGTCGTCGGCGGCGGCGACTCGGCCGCGGCCGTCCGTCAGCTCGGCTTCTCCGACGATCAGTTCGGCCACATCTCCACCGGTGGCGGCGCCTCGTTGGAGTACCTCGAGGGCAAGACGCTCCCGGGGCTGGCCGTCCTCGAAGGGAACTGATCGTGGCCAATCGTGTCCCGCTGATGGCGGGCAACTGGAAGATGAACCTGAACCACGTCGAGGCCGCGGGGCTCGTGCAGAAGCTGGCGTGGACGCTGGCGGACGCGAAGTACGATCCCGCGAAGTCGGAGTGCGCGGTCATCGTGCCGTTCACTGACCTCAGGACCGTGCAGACGCTCGTCGAGGGCGACAAGTTGCCTCTCACCTACGGCGCCCAGGACGTGTCCGTCCATGTGTCGGGCGCCTACACCGGTGAGGTCTCGGTCGACATGCTGGCCAAATTGCGGTGTCGCTACGTCGTGCTCGGGCACTCCGAGCGGCGTCAGTACCACGGCGAGACCGACATCATCGTCAACCGGAAGGCGCAGCGCGTTCTGAACGCGGGCATGACGCCGATCATCTGCGTCGGAGAGCCGCTCGAAGTGCGCAAGGTGGGGCACCAGGTGCCCCACGTGCTCGAGCAGATTCGGTGGACGCTGACGGACCTGTCGGCCGACCAGATCGCGGGCCTCGTGATCGCCTACGAGCCCATCTGGGCCATCGGGACCGGAGAGGTGGCGACCCCCGACGATGCTCAGGAGGTCTGCGGCGCGATCCGGCGTTTCGTCGAGGAACTGCAGGGCCCGAAGGCAGCGGCCGGCGTCCGGATCCAGTACGGCGGCTCGGTCAAGTCCAGCAACATCGTCGACATCATGGCGCAGCCTGACGTCGACGGTGCGCTGGTCGGCGGCGCCAGCCTCGATGCGGAGGAGTTCGCCAAGATCGTCATGTTCTACGCACGGTAGAACCGAGGACGGGAAGCCACGGTCGCTGGGTTACAATGCTCCGGTGACTGTGGCTCCCCTCCTGACGTGGCCGATCATGACCGTGTCGATTGTGCTGGTCATCACCAGCGTCATCCTCTCGGCGTTCATCTTGCTTCACAAGAGCCGCGGTGGAGGCATGTCCGACCTCTTCGGTGGCGGCATGACCACGGCCATGGGCGGCTCGTCCGCCGCCGAGCGCAACCTCGACCGCCTGACGGTGACCGTGGGTCTCGTGTGGCTTGCCTGCATCATCGGCCTGATCGTCTTGTACCACTGGTTCCCCCAGGTGGGGACCTTGGGCTGATCAGGCCCCCTTTTTCGTTGGCTCATCGGTGAGGAGAAGAACTCGTGGTTGGTGGTAGCGCGATCCGCGGGAGCCGTGTTGGTGCGGGCCCGATGGGCGAAGCGGAACGTGGGGACTCCGCACCCAGGCTGTACGTCTCCTACTACTGTTCCCACGGCCATGTGACGCGTCCTGCGTTCGCGGCGGACGCCCCGATCCCGGAGACGTGGGACTGCCCGCGCTGCGGTCTGCCGTCCAATCTCGACGCCGATAACCCACCGCCTCCGCCGCGCACCATCCCTTACAAGACGCACCTCGCGTACGTGAAGGAGCGTCGGTCCGATGAGGAAGCAGCCACGATCCTGTCGGAGGCGCTGGAGAGCCTGCGGAAACGCCGGGCGTCCGGCGAAGTGATCTACTGACTCAACCCGTGAAGGCGGGCCCTCGGCGGGAATAAGGCGGGCCCTCGGCGGGGGGCTAGAAGCCGC
>CAZZGU010000044.1:2663-14224 GCA_964653755.1 uncultured Nigerium sp.
AAGGCGGGCCCTCGGCGGGAATAAGGCGGGCCCTCGGCGGGGGGCTAGAAGCCGCACTCGTGGTAGGGAAGCGATCCCGCCGCGTGCTGGTCGATGAGCCAGACTGTCCGATCCTGTCCCCGCACGACGCCGGCCGGGATGGTCGGGTCACCGGCCACGGACCGGGCGACGGCGTCCGCCTTGTCGGCGCCCGCCACGAGGTACCAGACCTCATGGGACTGGTTCAGCGTCGGGATCGTGAGGCTGATCCGTTCCGGCGGCGGCTTCGGTGAGTCGTTGACCCCGATGACCGGGTGGGTGCGCTCCTCAAAGGAGGGGTGATCCGGGAAGATCGACGCCACGTGCCCGTCCGGCCCCATCCCCAGCAGGCAGATGTCGAAGACCGTGTCGCCCAGTTCCTTGGCGTACGTGTTCGCCGAGGCGTGGTTGTCGGTGATCCCGTCGGCGCCCGGCATCGGGTGGGTGCGCGCGGGATCGAGCGGGAACCGGCCCGCCAGGACGGCCAGCGTCGGGCCCGCATTGCGGTCGGGGTCGTCGGTCGACACGAACCGCTCATCCCCCCACCAGAGCTCGAGGCGTCCGGGGTCCATGGCCGAGCCCTCGACCAACAGGCCCAGGCGCGTGTAGATGCGGTTCGCGATGCGTCCGCCCGTCAGGCACAGCTGCGCGACGCGGCCGCCCTCCTGGAGTTCGATGAGACGCGCGAGCAGCCGCCGGGCCACCTCCTCGGCGAGCTCGTCGGCGTCCAGATAGCGGTGGACCTCGTTCATGCGGACGTCACCTCGGGCTCGGCGGGGTCAGGGTCGGCGGGCAGGGCATGGGCGTAGTCGCGCAGCAGCGCCTTCATCGCCGCGCCGAGGACCTCGTCGGCGTCCATGCGGCGCAACTCCTCGGTGATGAGCTGGTTGATGTTGCGGCGGCGCAGGGCCACGGACCGCTTGGGCGTGCCCGGCGCCTCGAACGTCGCCATGCGGCCGTCCTTGCGCGCGATCCGGATGTCGCCGTCGGCCATCCGCAGTTCCACCTCGGTGATGCCGGGGCCGTCGGAGGTCTCGTACGCGACCTCGCACCCGAGCCTGTCCCGCAGCCACGCGGCCAACAGGAGGCCGGCGGCGTTGTTACCGGCCGCGGCCACCCGGGCCGACTGGACGGTGGCGGGGTGCTGGTCGAGGGCGGCGGTGACCACGGCACGCCAGGGGGTGAGTCTCGTCCAGGTCAGGTCACTGTCGCCCGGCGCGAAGCTCCGCGCGTGCCGCTTGAGGGCCTCCAGGGGCCGGGGCGCGCCCAGCGCGTCCGAGATGCGCCGCGCCCCCAGGCGTCCGATCGGATCGTCCGACAGGGACTCGGGCGCCACCCCGGGCCACCACACGACCACGGGGGAGTCGGGCAGGAGCAGCGGCAACAGGACCGAGTCGCGGTGGCGGGCCACCTCGCCCTGGAACCGTAGCGCGATGATCTCCCCGGGGACGTCCTCGCCAAGGTGCACCTCGGCGTCCAGACGGTCGGCGCGCGCGGTCCCGTTCGTGACGAGCAGGATGCGCGACGGGTGCTCGCGCCCGGCCGCGATGCAGGCGTCCATGACGTCGTCGTAGTCGTGGATCTCTGCCACCACAATCAGCGTGAAGACCATGCCGGACGCCGCGCCGAGGTTGTGTCGTGCCTCCATGAGGGCGTTCTGGATGCCCTGGGCGGTGGTCCCCTTGAGTGTCTTGATCATGTCCACCCCTCCTAGGGACGACGCCAGGTGAAGCCGTCGCGGGCCAGCATCGTCCGCGCGGACTCGGGGCCCCACGTGCCGGAGGGGTAGCTCTCCGGCTGGTGGTGCTTGTCGGCCCAGTAATCGAGGATCGGGTCCAGGATGCGCCAGGACAACTCGACCTCGGTGTGCTGGGGGAACAGGGGTGGGTCGCCGAGCAGGACGTCGAGGATGAGCCGCTCGTACGCCTCGGGGCTCGACTCCGCGAAGGAGGACCCGTAGGCGAAGTCCATCGTGACGTCGCGGATCTCCATCTGGGTGGCCGGCACCTTGGCGCCGAAGCGGAGCGTGACGCCCTCGTCCGGCTGGATGCGCATCACGATCGCGTTGGTGCCCAGCTCCTGGGTGTCGGTGTTGGTGAAGGGGAGGTGCGGCGCCGGGTGCATCATGAGGGCCACCTCGGTGACTCGGCGGGGGAGCCGCTTGCCGGCGCGCAGGTAGAACGGGACGCCGGCCCACCTCCGGTTCTCGATGTCCACCCGGATGGCCGCGAACGTCTCGGTCTCGGAGGCCGGGTTGATGCCCTCCTCCTCGAGGTAGCCGAGCACCTTCTCGCCGCCGGCCCAGCCGCCGAGGTACTGGCCGCGGGCGGTGTGCGACTTGAGGCTGCGCGGCGGGTGCGTCGCCGCGAGCACCTTCTCCTTCTCGGCGCGCAGTTGCCCGGCGGCGAACGAGGTCGGCTCCTCCATCGCCGTGATCGCCAGCAACTGGAGCAGGTGGTTCTGGATGACGTCGCGGGCCGCGCCGATGCCGTCGTAGTAGCCGGCCCGGCCCCCGATGCCGATGTCCTCAGCCATGGTGATCTGGACATGGCTGACGTAGTTGCGGTTCCAGACCGGCTCGAACAGTTCGTTGGCGAAGCGGAGCGCCAGCATGTTCTGGACGGTTTCCTTGCCCAGGTAGTGGTCGATCCGGAACACCGAATCGCTGGCGAAGACCGAGGAGACCTTGCGCTCCAGGTCCTGCGCACTGGCGAGGTCACGGCCGAACGGCTTCTCGATCACCACGCGGCTCCACGGGCGGTCGCGGCCCTTGTCCACGAGGCCGTGACGGTTGAGTTGCTCGATGACGGCGTCGAAGCCCTTGGGCGGGATCGAAAGGTAGAACGCATGGTTGCCCGACGTGCCCTGGGCTTCGTCGAGCTCGGACAGCGTCGTCCGGAGATTCTCGAATGCCGCGTCGTCACCGAAGTCGCCCGAAACGAAGCGGATCCCCTCGAGCAACTGTTGCCAGACCTCCTCGCGGAAGGGGGTACGGGCGCGCTCCCGGATCGACTCGCGCACGTAGTCGGCAAACTGGTCGGTGTGCCAGTCCCGCCGCGCGAACCCCACGAGCCCAAAGCCGGGCGGCAGGAGGCCGCGGTTCGCGAGGTCGTAGATCGCGGGCAACAGCTTCTTGCGCGCAAGATCGCCGGTCACCCCGAACATGACAAGGGCACAAGGCCCTGCCACACGGGGCAACCGGCGATCCCGAGCGTCTCGCAGCGGGTTGACGTACGTCGGGTCGGTCACGTTCGTGATCCTAGCGACCCGGACGCCGCCCCGCGGGGGACTACTTGACGGAGGCCTGCGCGCTCTTGACCGACTCGATCAACTCGCCCCAGCTGACGACGAACTTGTCGACAGCCTCTTCTTCGAGTACCAGGAAGACGTCGGCCAGGTCAACGCCCGCGGCCGCGACGTCGGCCAGGGTCGCGCGGCCCTCGGCGCCGGTGCCTTCCAGGCGCTTGCCGACCTCACCGTGGTCGGCGAAGGCCATCATCGTCTTCTCGGGCATCGTGTTGACGATGTGATCGGCGACCAACTCGGCGACGTACAGCGTGTCGGGGTAGCTCGGGTCCTTGGTGCCGGTGGACGCCCAGAGCGGGCGCTGCTTGTTGGCACCCTTGGCCGCCAGCGCGGCGAAGCGCTCGCTGCCGAAGACCTCGTCGAACGCGGACAGGGCGACCTGGGCGTTGGCGATGGCCGCCTTCCCCTTGAGGTCTTCGCGGCCCAGTGCCTTGAGGCGCTTGTCGATCTCGGTGTCGACGCGGCTGATGAAGAACGAGGCCACCGAGTGGATCTTGGTCAGGTCGAGGCCCGCGGCGTCGGCCTTCTCGAGGCCGGCCAGGTAGGCGTCCATGACCTCGCGGTAGCGGTCCTCGGAGAAGATCAGCGTGACGTTGACGGAGATGCCGGCGCCGATGACCTCGGTGATGGCCGGCAGGCCCTCAACCGTCGCGGGGATCTTGATCAGCACGTTCTCGCGGTCGACCAGTTCGAAGAGCTCCTTGGCCTGCTCGATCGTGGCTTCGGTCTCGCGCGCCAGCGTCGGGGCGACCTCAATGGAGACGCGGCCGTCATAGCCCTTGGAAGCGGCGTAGATGTCGGCGAAGAGGTCGCAGGCGTTGCGTACGTCACTCGACGTGCACTCCTTGATGGCGGTGTCCACGTCGACGTCACCGAGCTCCTTGAGCTGCTCGGCGTAGTCGGCACCCTGCGTCAGGGCGGCCGCGAAGATCGTCGGGTTGGTGGTGACGCCAGAGATCGACAAGTCGTCGATGCCGTTCTGCAGGTTGCCGCTGGTCAGGCGCGAGCGGGAGAGGTCGTCGAGCCAGATCGAGACGCCAGCGTCTGCGAGGGCCTTGAGGCGGGGATTCATGGGTGCTCCTGTCGTAGCGGTCGTGATGATGGAAACGTCGCTAGAGGCACTCTAGTTCGCAGTCCGGGTCACGGGACGGCGATTGCCCCGAATCGCTGCCCATGGAGACCCTCGACTAGACTCGGCCAGAACCGCAGATTGGGGGTTGCATCATTCGCACACAGCGCGTGCCGAACGATTCTGCGGTCGCCGACGACGTCGACGGGGGGGCGCTCGGGACGATCAGGGCCTACATCGCGCTCACCAAGCCACGCATCATCGAGTTGCTGCTCGTCACGACGGTCCCCGCGATGTTCCTGGCGGCGGGTGGTGTTCCCCCGCTATGCCTGGCCGTGTGGACGTTCGTGGGCGGAACGCTCTCCGCGGCGTCCGCCAACACCTTCAACTCGATCCTCGACCGGGACATCGACGAGCAGATGCGACGGACACGTCGGCGTCCGATGGTGCGAGAGCGGGTCTCGACCCGCGCGGCGTATGTCTACGCGATCGCCTTGCTCGTCGCGTCGACCCTCATGCTCGGGCTCGGCGCGAATTGGCTGTCAGCGGCGCTGGCGGTCGTGGCCAACCTCTACTACGTCTTCGTCTACACCCTCGGCCTCAAGCGCCGGACCTGGCAGAACATCATCTGGGGTGGTGTCGCCGGATGCTTCCCGCCGTTGATCGGCTGGACGGCTGTGCAGGGGTCCATCGGTTGGCCGCCGATCGTGCTGTTCCTAATCGTCTTCTTCTGGACGCCGCCGCACACCTGGGCGCTGGGCCTGCGCTACCGGGAGGATTACGCGGCCGTGGACGTTCCGATGTTGCCGACCGTCCGGGAGGCGCCGTTCGTGGCGCGGCAGATCCTGCTGTACTCGGTTCTCACCGTTGTGACGAGCCTGACGCTGTGGCCCGTGGCGGGGACTGGATGGCTCTACCCGATCATCGCGGGCCTGGCGGGGGCCTGGTTCGTCGTCGAGGCGGCGCGCCTGCTTCGGAGGGCGAACGCAGGACTCCGGGACGCCCAATTGCAGCCGATGCGGTTGTTCCACTTCTCGAACAGCTACCTGGCGCTCGTGTTCATCGCCGCGGCCATCGATCCGCTGCTCTTCTGACCCGCGCACTCCGTCGAGCTTGTCGAGACCCCCGTCGGTCGAGCTTGGCGAGACCCCCGTTCCGCCCGGGACGGCCCGTCCTCGCCTCCCGCCGGTACAGCCGCGGCGGCGCCGACGCACTGCGGGACCTGCGCGCGGCCATGAGCGACGCGTCCTGACCTGCGGTCCTGGCCGCGGTGAACAATGCGGAAGATCGTGCAGGGACTACCCTGTGCGATCCTCCGCATTGTGCATTGTGCATTGTGCATTGGGGCTGCGGAGGCGGTCGCGACGCCCGTCCCCACCCCGACGGGCGTCCGGACAGGGGGCTCGGCGCGCACGTGCGGTCCAGCTTTACGAGGAGATGGAAGCCCGGGCCAAGGCGAGGGCGAGAATGCGAAACGAAACCATCGTTCCAGCGACTCAAGCGTCACTCGGTCTCGTCGTAGCGGCTCCCAGACCAGCTGCATGAATGCGCCGGGCGAGTCTGCCCGCTGACTGCCCGGGATGGGGCCAGGACAGACGCGCAGAACGCGGGCCCTCGGCAGGCAGAAGGCGGGCCCTCGGCGGGTAGAACGCGGGCCCTCGGCGGGATCAAGCCGGGCCCTCGGCGAAAGCGGGGCGGGCGACGAGTCGCCACAGGTGTCCCACCGCGACGATGAACAGCGTCGTGCCCACCATGTGCCCGAGCACCAGCAGCACCGGTAGATGAGTGAAGTACTGCACGTAGCCGATCAGGCCCTGGACCAGTTCGACCGCCAGGAGCGTGGCCCACAGGCGCCGCAGGCGGGCGTCCGACCACGCGAGCACCAAGCCCGTCACCGTGAGGATCACAAGGAGCCAGACTGCCCAGGCATGGGCCTTCGCCGTCCACTCGGTCGACAGGCCGTTCCGCAGCGCGCCCCCGTCGCCCGAGTGGGGTCCGGCACCTGTCACGACGACACCGAGCGCGACCACGACCATGCCGAGCCAGAACACGGCGCGGCTCAGCGTCCACACCCGGTCGGACGCCGGCGCGGGGGCCATCCGGAACGCGAGGTGGACCATCTCGAGGCACAGCAGGATCAGCACCACGGATGCCACCATGTGCAGCCCCACGACCCACGGGTTGAGCTGCATCAGCACCGAGATGCCGCCGATGACGGCCTGCGCGATGATGCCGAAGCCGACGCCGAGCGCCAGCCCGAACAGGCGCCGCGGCGTCCGGCCCGCCCGGACCGCGCGCCAGGCGGCCAGCGCGGTGCCGATCGCGATCGCCGCGAGGACGAACGTCAGCAGCCGGTTGCCGAACTCGATGGCGCCGTGCAACCCCGACTCAGGCGTCGGCACGTAGCTGCCGGCCTCGCACTCCGGCCACGTGGGGCAGCCCAGCCCGGACCCGGTGACCCTGACCAGGGCGCCCGTCCAGATGATGACCATGTTCGCGACGAGGGACGCGACGGTCCAGCTTCGAAGGGCCTTGTCGGAGTTCAGGAGGTCCATCGGAAGGCCTTTCGGGCAACAAGCAGGGACACAGCCAGCCAGGGCGCGAGCACGAGCAGCGGGCGGGGATCGGTTCCGCCGGACGCCCACGCCCGCAGCGCCTCGCCCAGAGCGCCCGTCGGCGTGGCACGCAGGAGCGGCTGCACGGCGTCCGGGTAGGACGCCACGGGCAGGACGACCGCGCCCAGCGCGGCGACGACGAGGTAGACGAGGTTGGCCAGCGCGAGGGTGGCCTCCGCCCGCAGGGTCCCGGCGAGCGCGAGCGCGAACCCGGCGAACGTCGTGACTGCGAGCGGCATCGCCGCGGCGACGACGAGCGTCTGCAGGATCGTCGGGGTCGGACGCCAGCCCATCAGAAGCGCGACGCCGCCCAGCAGGGTCACCTGCCCGAGGGCCACGGCCGCCGTGGCGAGGGCTTTGCCGGCCACCAGATCGCCACGGGTGAGCGGCGTTGCGACGAGGCGTTCGAGCACGCCGTAACGGCGCTCGAAACCGGTGTTGATCGCGAGCGACGTGAACGACGTCGACCACAGGGCGAGAGCCAGGATCGAGGAGGGGAAGACCTGGGGGTCGAGGCCGAGGCGTCCGCCGAAGAGGAGTCCGCTGACCAGCAGCCCGACGGGGATGACGAGCGCGAGGAGCAGTTGCTCGCCGTTGCGCAACAGCAGGGTCGCCTCGACGCGGGCGTGGGACAGGACGCGGCGGGACTGTGACGCGGCGCCTGGGGCGGGGGACAGGTCGAGTTCGGGCCCGGGGGTCACGCGCCCTCCCGAGTGTGGCGGAGAAACACGTCCTCGAGCGGGGCCTCGGCGGTCAACTCGGCGACGGTCCCGTGGACGGTGACTCGGCCGGCGTCCATGATCCAGACGTGGTCGGCCAGGGCGGCGGCCTCGTCCATGGCGTGGGTGGTGAGCAGGACCGAGACGCCGGCGTCCCGGAGGTCACGCAGGACGCTCCACGTGCGGCGGCGGGCGTGCGGGTCCATCCCGGCGGTGGGTTCATCCAGGAACACGAGCTCGGGGCGACCGATCAGCGCGCCCGCGAGATTGACGGCCTGCTGCTGGCCCCCTGACAAGCGGCGGTACGGCGTTGCGACGAAGTCGCGCAGCCCGAGCGCGTCCACGAGGTCGCCGACGGGCTGCGGGTGGGCGTACAGGGAGGCGAGATAGCGGAGCAACTCGAGGGGCCGGACGCCGGACCACGCGCCGGTCGCCTGGGGCATGAGTCCGGTGCGGGCCAGGGCGTCCGGGTGTCCGGCCGGCAACCCGAGGACCTCTGCGGCGCCGGCGTCCGGGACGACAAGGCCGGTGAGGACACGGATCGTCGTCGTCTTGCCTGCGCCGTTGGGGCCCAGCAGCGCGGTGATGCGGCCACGCTCGGCGTCCATGGTCAGCCCGTCGAGGACGCGGGGAGCTCCGAACGAGACGGTCACCCCGACCAGGCGGAGGGCGGAGTCGTTCGGCACCGGGCCAGTGTAACCAGACCGGTGGGAGCGACCTGGGGGGCAGGAGGGCGTGCGAGCAGGGGAAGGACTTCGGGGTGGGGCCAAAGTGGCTGCCACGCTGGCGTCCGTCACGACTCCCGGTCACCGCGCGAAGAACTCGTGGTCGATGGCGTCCAACAGCAGGCGGGTGAAGTCGAAACCGAGCTCGGTGGCGAACAGGTCGTCGTCGGAGGCGATCCACAGGCCGGTGTCGCCGAACACGGACAGGCAGCGCAGCAACTCCGCATTCGTTGATGTCTGCGACCACCGCGGTGCGTAGCCGTGGGAGTTCTCGGGGGCTCGGTGCCAGGCGTCGCCCAGCTCATCCACAGTTCGGGGCCGCGCCGTCGGACCCGCCAGAAGCAGCAGCACCGTGGGCAGCGGTCGCAACGACCCCTGGTCACGCGCCCACAGGCACAACGCAAGCAGGTGGTTCATCGCATGGACCCCGGCCTCCTCCGCTGCTTCGGGTAGCCCTCCGCCCGGCCAGGCTCGACGCCCACGCAAGCGGAGGTGACCCAGCTGGCGCGCCGGCGTCCAGAGCCGATCGAGCGCCAGGCAGTCGGCGGCACTTCGCCACCCGTCGCGCGAGTGATGCTGCACGGCGTCGTGAAGTCGCGGCGGCAGGGGGCCTCGGTTCCTGAACTCCAGGCTGCGGCGATCCCAGGCCCAGAGGCCGAGTTCGTCGTAGGCCTGCCGCGCGAGGGCAGGGCGCAGGACGCCGGTGCCGGTCACCTCGGGACTCCTACGGACCCAGTCCAGGAGGGACTCCGTCAGGTCGTGGAAGCCGGAGGCCAGGAAGTGGAGACCGCTCTCGCGGGGGTGGCGGGGGCTGGGGAGCACATGGGTGGGTCTGTCCATGGTCCGACCGTACGAGGCGGGTCTGACAAAACACCGACGGGCCCGCCGGGGCCGTGACGCGGGGTCACGTGCCCGGCGGGCCCGGGGTCTCGACAAGGGCGACCAGGGTCAGGCAGCGACCTTGAAGTCTGCGGCGGTGGGCATGGGCTGATCGATCCGCATGCGGTAGAACGACCGCCACACGAAGTAGAGCGCCGCAGCCAGGAACACGACCGCGAGACCCGTCACCAACGTCGCGCTGCCGGTCGCCCGCAGCGAAACCGCCAGCTCGACAGCAAGCAGCCCGAACAGGGTCGTGAACTTGATGACCGGGTTCAACGCCACTGACGAGGTGTCCTTGTAGGGGTCGCCCACGGTGTCGCCGACGATCGAGGCGTCGTGAAGTTCGGTGCCCTTGGCGTCCAGGTCGACCTCGACGATCTTCTTGGCGTTGTCCCAGGCGCCGCCCGCGTTCGCCATGAAGATGGCCTGGTAGAGGCCGAACAGGGCGATCGAGACGAGGTAGCCGATGAAGAAGAACGGCTCGACGAAGGCGAAGGCGAGCGTCGCGAAGAAGATCCCCAGGAAGATGTTGAACATGCCCTTCTGGGCGTACTGGGTGCAGATCTCGACGACCTTGCGGGAGTCCTCGACCGAGGCCTTGGTGGCGCCGGAGTCCAGGTTGATGTTCTCCTTGATGAACTCCACGGCCCGGAACGAGCCGGTGGTCACGGCCTGGATCGACGCACCGGTGAACCAGTAGATGATCGCGCCGCCGGTGATGAGGCCGAGCAGGAACGGGGCGTGCAGGAGTGACAGCATCTCCACGTTCTCGGTCAGGCCGACGGTGAGGCCCATGATGATCGAGAAGATCATCGTGGTGGCCCCGACGACCGCCGTGCCGATGAGCACCGGCTTGGCCGTCGCCTTGAACGTGTTGCCGGCGCCGTCGTTCTCCTCCAGCAGGCGCTTGGCGCGGTCCCACTGGACGTCGAAGCCGAAGTCGCGCTTGATTTCGGCGTCCACTCCCGGGATGTCCTCGATCTGCGAGAGTTCGTAGACCGACTGGGCGTTGTCCGTGACCGGGCCGTAGGAGTCGACCGCGATCGTGACCGGACCCATGCCGAGGAAGCCGAACGCCACCAGCCCGAACGCGAACACGGCCGGTGCCTTCATGAGGTCGCCGAAGCCCAGCACGGTGGAAATTCCGTAGGCAACCGACATGAGGGCGACGATCGCCATGCCCAGCCAGAAGGCCGAGAAGTTGCCGGCGACGAGCCCCGACAGGATGTCGAGGGAGGCGCCCCCCTCCTTGGCGGACTTGACGACCTCCTGGGTGTGCTTGGCCTTGACCGAGGTGAAGACCTTGACCAGTTCGGGGATGAGCGCGCCGGCCAGGGTGCCGCAGGAGATGATGGCCGACAGCTTCCACCAGGTGCTGCCGTCGCCCAGATCGGGGATCAGCAGGTAGGACGCCCCGAAGGTGAGTCCGATCGACACGAGCGAGGTCAGCCACACCAGCGAGGTGAGCGGAGCCTCGAAATCCATGTCGTCGGCAAGGGCGTACCGCGAGCGGGTGACGAGGCTGTTGGCCCAGTAGGAGAGGCCGGACGCGATGACCATGATCGCGCGGATGAAGAAGATCCACACCAGCAGCGTCGACTGCAGAACGGCCTGGTCGGCGGCGATGGCGAGCATGATGAAGGTGATCAGCGCGACGCCGGTGACGCCGTAGGTCTCGAAGCCGTCGGCGGACGGGCCGACCGAGTCGCCGGCGTTGTCGCCCACGCAGTCGGCGATGACGCCGGGGTTGCGGGCGTCGTCCTCCTTGATCTTGAAGACGATCTTCATCAGGTCGGAGCCGATGTCGGCGATCTTGGTGAAGATGCCGCCAGCGATCCGCAGTGCCGAGGCACCCAGGGACTCGCCAATGGCGAAGCCGATGAAGCAGACCCCGGCCAGTTCGCCCGGCAAAAAGAGCATGATGAACAGCATCATGAACAGTTCGACGCTGATCAGCACCATGCCGACACTCATTCCCGCGCTCATCGGGATGGCATGGGCGGGGTAGGGCTTGCCCTGGAGCGCAGCGAAACTGGTGCGCGAGTTGGCGAAGGTATTCACCCGGATGCCGAACCACGCGATGAAGGCGCTGCCGAGCATGCCGATCAGGCTGAACAGCAGGATCGTCAGCACGCGTCCCAGCGGGAAGTCGACCAGGAAGAAGTAGTAGATGAACACCACCGCAGCGATGAATCCCCACAGCACCATCAGGAAGATGAACTGCTTC